>JAYTAU010000584.1:0-7707 GCA_043737375.1 Planctomycetia bacterium | reverse complement strand
CTTCGCCGGGGGATTGTGCCAAGCGCAAACGTCGCGACTTAAAACGCATGTCACGCAATTCCGACTGGTCCCCCGGCGAAGCCGGGGGCTGAAGGATTTACGGCAGATGCTGAGGGACTAACGGCATATCGCTCCCAATCAAAAAACCCCACCTACTTTCGAGACGCTCACACGAGTTGATCCGGAATGCCACAAAGGGGATTCCCGATAAACATATGGGATATTTCGACAATCTTGAACCGTGTTAACGGCTTTTACGTAATAATCAAGAATCCAGTCGTTTGATCGAATTGCCTTCTGACGAGGCGAAAAAGCTGGCGATGATCGCGACGATCTCAATCGGCTGTTAGTTCACTGAAGGGATGCCATGTTTTTTGACCCCATGTATTTTCTGTTCATCGGCCCGGCACTATTGCTCGGTCTGTGGGCGCAATTTCGCATCAAAAGCACCTATGCGACGGCCGGTCAACAGCCGGCGTCGCTGAGCGGCGCGGCAGCGGCGCGGCATATCTTGGATTCGGCCGGGCTGCAACATGTTGACGTGGAACAAGTGCCAGGTCACCTCAGCGACCATTATGACCCTGGTGCCAAGGTGCTGCGGCTGAGTACCGAAGTTTACCAAAGCCGATCGTTGGCGGCTGTCGGCATTGCCGCGCACGAAGCCGGTCATGCCATTCAAGATGCCAAGCGTTATGTTCCGCTGGTGATCCGCAACGCCGCGGTGCCGATTGCGAACTTTGGCAGCAGCGGTGGGCTAATGCTGTTGATGATCGGCGCAATCATGAATTTCAAGCCGCTGATCTTAGTCGGCATTGCGCTGTTTGCCGGCGTAGTCTTCTTCCAACTGATCAATTTGCCGGTGGAATTCGATGCCAGCAATCGTGCGAAGGCGCTCTTGGTGAGCCACGGCATCGTACCGCAGCAAGAGATGGTCTTCGTCAATCGCGTTTTGAATGCCGCGGCATTGACGTACGTGGCCGCCACTCTGCAAGCCGTGTTGACACTGTTGTATTACGTTATGCGATTTCAAGGCAGCAGCCGCGACGAGTAATCTTGGGATGAAATGCGGGTGCGGTGTCGAATGCCGTGCCCAGTTAGGGGTCGGTTGTTGTTGTTGTTGTTGTTGTTGTTTTCGCCACCGATGTCGATCCGCCAGATTCGAAGTCACCGAAGCTCCACCGAAAAACACTTCTTGTCCCAGCGGGGCTTGCTATACAATCACTATGAAATTCGAAGTCCTCATCCGCGTTCATTCGTATCCATTCGCGGCCAACTTCCTGCTTCGTTCTTCCCGCAGTAGTTGAACGTCGCAATCATGCCCACTGGAGGGCAGTGGGCATGGCACCCGGCGAATGTCACTTGCTAGCGCGGCGAGCTTGTGTGGGTTCCGGCTACGTCGGTCTATGTTATGCTGTCGCAACACGGCACCCGATTCCCTGGCTCCTGATCCCTGCCCCCTACGCACCTCCAGCATTCTAGCCATCATGTCCGATCGAGAACGTTGGATTATTTACCCGTTATTATTTTTGGCCTTGGGGAGTTCGATTTGGGGCAAACTGAATAAACAAATCTACAGCCCTCTGGTGCGCTGCCACGAGCTTGAAGTGATCGGACCGGACGACGCAGTGAAGATTCAACTCTCGGCGTCGCCCCGACGACCTGCCGGCGAGATTCGGCTGTTCGGTTCAGACTCGAAGCATCCGTTGGCGATCATTCACGGCGATCCGACCGGCAAGTTCGGCGTCGTCGAGTGCCGCGACGCCGAAGGGCGGTTGGTTGCCGCAATGCAAGGCACCGGTTTCGGAAACGGCCGAGTCGAGGTGCATGACCACGAGCAATCGTGGGCAGTTTCTCTATCGCACGAAGGACTACAGTCGGGACTTTCAATCTCGGACTTGCGTACCGGGAGATCGGCTTTCCTGCTCGGAGCGTCGGTAGCACGCGGGCAAAGTCCCACCCTTAAGCCGCCGAAAGAAGAACCGTCTGCAAAGCCATTGCCTGAGTCGGAAACGGAAAGCAACGATTAGACTCAGCCTCTAAGGATTAGCAGCCTGTCTCAATCATCCAACCGCAGCTCGATCACCAACGGCAGATGATCCGACGCGTTGCGAATAAAATCGGTACGCGGCGACTCGACGCTCAGCACATGCAAATCCTTGCTGATAAAAACATGATCGATTCGCCCGATCGGAAACCGGCTGAACCACGTTTTCAACGGCCGATGCCCCGCTAGCATCTGTTGCGCATCCGCAAGCCGACTGCCAAGTTTTTTGTACGGAGCCGAACCGGGCATCGCATTCATGTCGCCGCAAAAGATCACGCGCCGCGCACACTCGGGTGCCCCCAACCACAGGGGCCCCAACAACGCGTCGACCTGCGCCAGTCGCTCCTTGGTCAACAATCCAAGGTGCGTATTGAACAGGTTTACTTTTTCGCCGGCGATTTCGATCTCGACCCACAAGGCTCCGCGCGGTTCCAATTTGACGCGTCCGTCGAGCGTCGGCAGTTTTTCGGCCCGCACCAGTCGCATGGGCAGCCGGCTTAATATTGCATCACCGTATTGTTCGCTGGCGATCTGAACTGCGGGAAAGAATTGAAACTCCATTTGCAACAACCGTGCGATTTCGCGGACTTGATCGGCATGGCCGGTCCGCCGCCGTGCCACATCACATTCTTGCAACGCCACGACATCGACATCGCACTGGGCAATCGCGCGGGCAATTCGCGCCGGCGACAACTTGCCGTCCATGCCGATGCAGGTATGCACGTTGTACGTCATCACCCGAATGGTCTTGAACTTCGCACGCATGTCGCTTGGTTTGGCGACGACGGGAATTTGCGTTCGTCCCAGCGTCCGCAGCACCCCGGCGCGAAGTTCCGAGGGCCGAAAATACCCTTGCTCATTTTTCTCGACAGGTGCATCGGGGGGCAACAGGCAAAAGGCGTTCGTCTCTTCAGGCCCTGGCCCGGCATGCGCACCGTTTTCCAGCACGAAGCTAACGGGCAATTGACCGATTCGCCAGCCGCTGACGACGAAGCTGCCGGCATCGGGATGATGACAGAGCGCGGCTAAATCGCCCGCAACATCGGACAAGAACGGATGATCCGCTCCCAACGCTCGTGCGGGTTCATCCAGCAATTTGAACGCTGCTTCGGGTTTGAATGCCCACACTTGTGCGTCATCGTCGGCAATCAGCACCAAAGGCACCGCGGCTTGGTCGACTAATTTTTTAGCGATGGCTTGCCGTTCGGCCCAGTCATAACTGCGCGGCGGATAGATGTACCCCAACGGACCAATCGCGGTCAGCACCAAATTGTTGTCGGTTTCACCTGCCGGCTTGGGAATTTTTTCTTTGGGTAGCAGCTTTTGAAAGAAGCCGCCTCCCAGCCAGCCGGCCCGCTGCGATTGGAAACCGTGCGGCGACGGATGCCGAGCGACCGGCAGCTTAGGATGCTCTTCGAAAACTTCGTTCACTGCATCTTGTAGACTACGGCCCTGCAGTTTGTCATACATTTCGACATGTTCTTGCCCGTGATCGGAGTAAATCCAGATCTGATAATCGCGGCGATTACTCCGCCGCGCCGCTTTGGTAATTCGTCGAATCGCTCGGTCGATGCCTTTCAGCGACCAATGCGCATAACACGAACCCGGCCCGCGACGATGAGCCTGTTCGTCGTAGCCTAAAAAGTTGAGTTGCACGATCGGCAGACCGCGCGCGGTGTCCATGCCGGCGCCGATGACCATCATGTCGCGCAGCAATACTCCGACCGCAACGCGCGAAGTCATCATGCGAAACTCGGGACTCACATGCCGACCGTGCAGCACGCCGTAGATCGCATCGAACAGTGCAACGAACACCTCGATCACGCCTCCGACCACCATGCGAATGAACGAGGGGACATTCACGACCGAAAATAAAAGTATCGCGCCTAGCCGCGAATTTTGCAGCAAATCGCCCCAGCCCATCACCGATGCACAAAAGTGCGCTTCGGCCGCGCCGCCGGTATAAATATTCGAGTAGGCGCTGCCCCCTTCGAGCAACGGCGTACCGCGCCGTGTCAGTCGTTGTTGCACCCGATCGGCTTGTTCATCTTGAATCATCCAGACGACGGCCCCCGTCTCGCGATCGCGAAAACTGAACGACGGCACGATCTGACGAACGCCGTAAAACAATTCTCCTTGAACCGAAGGCGTGGTGGCCGGCACGCCCGAGTACATGGTCTGAAGCTGATACCGTTCGCGAGCCATCAACCGTCGCAAAAACGGCATCCGCCCGCGACGCAACGCGCGTTCGAGTTGCGTTCGCGAAAAGCCGTCGATCTGAATCAACACGATGCCCGGGTCGGTGGCGGTTCCTTCCGACATCGGCAGTCCGAGCAGTCGGGGCCCCCATTCGCTGCGACTGATTCTGCGCCGCACCCGCCGCCAGGCTCGCAGCGCATGCCCCAGAATCGGCGCTTTCCAAAGATACTGCCCCTGCACGGCGACGCGGGCCGAATGCGCGACGTTGCTCCACAAGTCCCACTCGATGCCGATCAACCGACCGAGCGCGTCGATCGAACTTTCGCCCGGCGGTCGAGCGCGGCGCTCATGCAAAATGGCTTCTTGATAACAGGCCAACGCCCGATCTGCACACACGTCGGTCGAAAACTGCTGAGCGGTGTCGCGCGCGGCTTGCTTCAATTGATCGCGATCCGCCGGTTTTTTCTCGAGCACCCAACGCACAGCCTCGGCGAATGCCCGGCGACTTTGATGCTGCAAGAGGCGGCCGTTGCGACGATCGTCCACGACCTCGCGCGCGCCGGGCGCATCGACAGCGACCACCGGCACCCCGGCGGCCATCGCCTCGCTTAACACCATGCCTTGCGTCTCGCTTTGCGATGCAAAAACGAACACGTCCATTGCATGAAATACGTCGACGAGTGCCTGCCCGCTCTGCGCGCCGGGCATGATCAATCGATCGGCCAATCCGCGCCGGGTGAACAATGCGCGAATGGATTCTTCGGCCGGTCCGGATCCAATGACCAAAAACCGGGCATGACGATTTTGCTGGAGAACTCGCACGATAGCGTCAGCCAGGAAATTCAAGTTCTTTTCCGGCGCCAATCGTCCCACATGGCCGATGACGGGTGCATCGGTTGGAATATTGAATTCCCGGCGGATCGCCGCGCCGTCGCCTTTCGAAAACTGCGCAATGTCGACTCCCGTGGGAACCACGTCTAAGGGCGAAGTTACGCCACGCTGTCGAACGATCGCGGCCACGCTTTCGCTTGGTGCAAACACGCGCTCGCACAGGTTCGCAAAGTCGGTACTCAATTGCGAAACAAATCGTTGCATGGCCGTCGAGCTGCCCGGCACGTAGTGCGTGTACTGCTCGTACATCGTGTGGTGTGTGTAGACCAGCGGCACCTGTTCGCTCGCAGCGATTCGCAGTGCGTTTTCACCCAGCAGAAACGGATGATGCGCATGGACGATGTCGGGCTTGAACTCGGTCAACTGCGATTGCACATAGCCGGGGATCGGCAGCCGCACCGAGAAATCGCTGCCGTTGAACTTTTGCAACGCGGGCACGCGGATCACGTCGACTTCATCGGCCGGCATGTCTTCGAACTCGGGCGCAACGACGATGACCCGATGTCCGCGCTCGCGAAACGCTTTGGTGAAACTTTCGACACTCCGTGCAACTCCGCCCACGTGCGGCAAATACGTGTTCGTGAGCATTAAAATCTTGAGCATGCGGCGGTTGGGAGATGAACGAACAGCGAAAAGTCGTTGGAGTGTGTCGAGTTGACAGCGCTTTGACTGGAATTGTAGCGAGCAGCTTAGCAACTGTCGTGCCTTGAGATCATTTCGGCCCCCTGGAAAGCACCGAGCAATGGTCGCGTTCATGCATACGATAATCACCGAGAAGCGTGACCAATGCTCGCAGCGTTTCCAGAATGAGTTTCTTTTGTTGCGTCACGCTCTTGGCCTGCCGCGTGTCGCACGACACAATAGTGCGTACTCTGCGTAAGCACTTCTTGGTAGGAACTTTATTCGATGGCGACTCCCACAACGGCCGAGGCGAACACTGTTGCGATCGACGGTCGGCCCGACTTTCTGATTCGCATGGGCGTGTTGCTACCCTGCAGCGTAGAAGATGTCGAAGCCGCCTATCGCGACAAGGCCATGCAGGCCCATCCGGATAAAGGCGGCTCGGTGGCCGCGTTTACCCAGTTGCAAGCGGACTATGAAGCCGCATCGGAATTTGCCAGGTTTCATACCAGTCGTCGCGGCTGGCTTTCGTCGAGCATCGAACGTTATGCCGAGCAAGAGGCGATTGTCGCCGAGATTCAGCGGCGCGGCGGCAGTGTCGAGATGCAGTCGACCGAATGGATGGCGCGAGAAATTGGGCCGGATTTTGCCCAAGTGCTCGATCGTGTCGTCGGGGTTCAACTCACCGGTTCGCGCATCACCACCGCCGATGTTCAGTACTTGGTTACAAATCAGCACCTGTTGAGTACCTTGCGGAAAATCGATCTGACCGGGGCACGCATCGGCAATGCGGCCGTCGAATTGCTAAGCACGTTTCCGAATTTGCGCGATTTGCGCCTCAACGGCACCTCGGTCAGCGATACGGCCGTGGGTGCGATCGCTGCGATGGACAAACTTCAGCATTTGGAATTGGCCCACACGTTTGTCAGCCGATTGGGCCGATTTCGGCTGCGGCGCAAACATCCCGAGTTAACGCTGGTCGCCCATTGCGATATGGACACCAGCATTATTGTGCGGCGCGGAATGTATCGTTGGGTCGTGCGGCTGTTGCTGGCTTACTTTCTGGGAGTCTTCATTCTGACGCACTTGCCACCGACCTCGATTCCCAAGCTATCGATCCCCACCACATTGATACCGATCGACAAAGTCGTCCACTTTTGCATCTATTTCGGTTTGGCATTTTTGCTGGCTTGCGCGTTGGCGCTCCGCGATCCCGAGCGACGGCTCTATCGCACCGGGCTCCCCATTCGCGCGTACTTTTTCATTTGGCTGGTGCTGGCCGTATACGGCATGATCGATGAAACCACGCAGCCCATTACGGGGCGCACCTTCGATTGGGCCGATTGGTTGGCCGACCTAACCGGCATCACCAGCGGGCTAACTGTATTTGCGATCATGCAACTGGTGCGCATCCGACGACCGGCCGATTCTAGAGATGCATTGGAACGAATGACGGCAACGGCAACCTAGCGAATGCGAAGTGCGGAAACATTTTTAGCACGCTGGCACTTGCAGAGCCAAACTCCCACTTCTAATTCACTCGCCAGCGCTCTGAGCTTTTATTGGTTCCTGTTACGCGGCTGAGCTCTGTGCGGCTTTCTTGCTCTAACAATGAGTCGTAAGGATCCAGCGGTGCAACTCGCTCAACGTATGCAGGCTGTGCAAAGCCCGATCATTCCGATCGTGGGCGAGTGGATTCGTCAGCACCCTGGCACGATCTCGCTGGGGCAAGGCATCGTGCATTACGGCCCGCCGACGCAGGCCTTCGAACAAATTCCGCTGTTTCTGGCCGACCCTCACGCGCACAAATACCACGCGGTCGATGGTATTGCTCCGTTGCGCGAAGCGCTGGCGATAAAGCTGTGGGCTGAAAACCGCATTCCCTCGACTGAGCAAAACGCGATCGTGGTCACCGCCGGCGGCAACCTGGCGTTTTTTCATGCGATGACGGC
>JAYTAU010000583.1:0-3118 GCA_043737375.1 Planctomycetia bacterium | reverse complement strand
CGCACAACATGCAACAAGCATCGCGAACCAGCGATTTTACGGCCTTTATGTATTTGGGTCGATTGATCGAGTACGGTCCGACCCAAGACATTTTTACCAAGCCCATTCTCAAAGAGACCGAGGATTACGTGACGGGTCGATTTGGTTGATGCAAACTCTCTGCGACAAGAGGAAAATTGAACAGGAGATAACAGAGGTAACAGAGATTGTTAATTCGAAGCTGACGGCGTTGCATACTTCCTCGACCGCATTGCACCGAAATTGAGTAAGTTTGGCTCTCTCTCTCGGTTTCCTCTGTTCCCTCCTGTTCAAATTGGTTGGAGAATTATTTGACGGTGGAGGCTTACTGTTGCCCTCGTTCGCTTTTGAATTTCTTTTGATATCGTCGCATGACTAAGCACATTATTCGGCAGATCGACACGCTCAAACAAAAGATCCTGGATGTCGGGACGTTGGTCGAGGAGTCGATCGCCAAGGCAATTTCGGCGTTGATCAACCGCGATTCGGCCATGGCCCAGCGGATCATCAAAGACGACGACATCATCGACCATATGGAGGTCGAAGTCGAAGAAGAGTGCCTGAAGATTCTGGCGCTTTATCAACCCGTCGCCGCCGATCTGCGATTCGTCGTCGCGGCGTTGAAAATCAATAACGACCTGGAGCGCATGGGCGATTTGGCCAAGAATATCGCCAAGCGCGCCGTCTGGCTGGGCAAGAACGACCCGATGGATTTTCCGGTCGATTTTCGCCCGATGGCCATGCAGGCCCAGCACATGGTCAAGCAAAGCCTCGACGCCTTCGTGAACGCCAGCCCCGCGATCGCCCGTCAGGTCCGCGCGGAAGATGACGAAGTCGACGAAAGCCGCAGTCGTATTCGCGATCAGATCATGGCCATGATACAGCGCAAGCCCGAGCGAACCGAGTATTTGCTCAAGCTCAATAGCGTGAGCAAACATTTGGAGCGGCTAGCCGACATGGCCACGAACGTCGCCGAGGATGTGATTTACATGGTCGAAGGCGAAATCGTGCGTCACCGTTCGGCCGACGAGTGAGAAAAATTGGGGGGATTTTACTCGTTCCCACGCTCCGCGTGGGAACGCTTAGTCGGACGCTCCGCGTCCATCAATTGCCGAGAGAACGTCGATCCGAATTCAATTGCCGCGGAGCGGCGAAAGCGTGCCGTTCCCGCGGGGACCGTGGGAACGAGATTCAGTTGGGGAATTCTCTGCAACCCCCGAACTATTTCAGCCACCGGCTTTGCCGGGGGACTTAACCGGTCGCATGGGACCGATCGTCACCAACTTCTTTTCATCGGCCGCGTCGCGTGCTTTCAGCACCACTTCGGTTGCGTAAAAACAATCGTCGGCCGAGATCCGATACGGCTGATCCTTGCGGATCGATCGCACGAAATCGACGAACAAGTTCGGGGTTTTGCCCGGCTCAATGATGTGCGGCTCTTTTTTCGAAGTGGTCAGCATAATTTGCGGCAAATCGCCGCGGACTTCGATGATCCCCTCGGTGCCGGCGATTCGCAATCGGTCGTCGCCATGGGTCGGCGCTACCTCGGGCCTTAGATAATCCAACCGCACCGTGGCCGATGCGCCGTTGCTCATTTCCAAGAGCAGTGAAGCATGGTTCTCGGTTTCTTTGATGACTTCGCGACCGATGTTGCCGTGAAAGGCCGCCACTTGCCGGTAATCCAAGCCGGTGACCCATTGCATCAGATCGACCGGGTGGATCCCGATGTAGGGAATCGTGCCGCCCAATCGCTTCCGCGCCTTGAACCAGTCGGGGCGGGTGCCCAGCCGATAGGTTTTCTGTGCGGTGATCTGACACACCTCGCCGATGGCACCAGCAAGCACAAGTTCTCGCAGTTTCACGTATTTGGCTTCGTGCCGCATGGTGAGCAGCATCGTGAGCTGACTCTTCGATTTGGCCAACGCAGTGCGCAGTTTTTCCAAATCGGCAAGCGTTGTCGTCAGCGGCTTTTCCGTGACGATATGAATGTTGCGCTCGACTAGCGCTGTAAGCTGCTCGGCCCGTAAATAGTTCTCATCACACACGCAACATACGTCCATCATCGTGTGCTCGATCAAGTGTCGCCAATCGGCATACGTTTGCAACTTGGCGCGACCGGGCTTGCGCTTGATGAACGTTGCGAGCTCGACGGCGTTGTCTTCCGAGACCGCGACCAGCTCGACATCGCCCAGTTCTTGCATGCCTTCAAGCACGACGTTTTCATGCCCCTTCAGCCCGATCAAGCCTAGCTTCATGAGAATGATTCGCTAATGGATGAGTGAAGTTGTCTACGAGCGGAATTGCCCCGATTGCCATCCCTGGTCGGTGCGATTTATTCTAGTCGCCGACCACTCCGATTGCGACGCAATCTTGTAGCCGATCATCGGATCGCCATGCACTCGCTGACGCTTCGAGCGTATTTTTAACAGCCGGCGCAATATAAAACGACCGGGTTTCCCCGGCCGTTTTAATTTACAGCGGTAAGGACCGACCGTAGGACGGACCTCTGGTCCGTCGAAAACTTGGGCTGAGAGATCGAAGGACCGGAAGTCCGTCCTACGGAATCGTCGACTCTTTAGACCGCGGCTTGTGCCGTTTCGCCGGTGCGAATGCGAATCACTTCGTCCAGCGTGCTGATGAAAATCTTACCGTCGCCGACTTGGCCGGTGCGCGAGGCACCGATAATCGTCTCGATAATCGATTGGGCGTCTTTATCGCCGACGACGACTTCGATTTTGACTTTGGGCAAAAAATCGACGGCATACTCGGCACCGCGATAGGTCTCGGTGTGCCCCTTCTGCCGGCCGAAACCGCGAACCTCGGTGACCGTCATGCCCTGCACGCCCTTGTTATGCAGTGCGTCTTTGACTTCTTCGAGCTTGAAATGGCGGATGATGGCTTCGATTTTCTTCATGACAATTTCTCCTAAAAAAACGATGTAGAAACAGGATTAAGACCGACACCGGTGTTGTTCACCATAGTGATAGGCGAGCGTCGCTGGTGTAGGGTTCAGGTTTTCGTCAGCCAGCCGCCAAGCCTAGCTAAACCCGATTTCCCGAACATTGGCAGCCCTTAAAGCAATGCTTGCGCCGTTGAAATA
>JAYTAU010000582.1:0-7715 GCA_043737375.1 Planctomycetia bacterium | reverse complement strand
TCTTCGAATGCCACGCTGGGTCGCGCCCTGAACGATTCGGATCGCGGCGTCCGGCTGCTGGCCGAAAACAGCATCCGCACCGTTTGGACCCGCGCGGGCAGCGACCTGCAAAACCGCGAAATCAACGCCATCGTGGCCCTGAATACCGCGAAGCAATTTAACAAGGCCCGCAAGCGAGCGACAGACTTTCTGGACAAGGCCGCTTGGTACTCAGAAGGTTGGAATCAACGCGCCATCGCCAACTACTGTACCGACCGGTTCGAGGAATCGATTCGCGATTGCAACCAAACACTCGAGCTGAACGCATATCACTTCGGTGCGGCCGCCGGTATGGGCCAGTGCTATTTGAAGCTGGGTGGTCAGTCGTTGGCCTTGGAAGCGTTTCGCCGGGCGCTAAAGCTCAATCCGAATCTGGAAGGCGTGCGGGCGAACATCGTTTATCTGGAACGCATGCTCGAACAAGCCTAGTTCCGTTGTCGAAGCCGGATCTGGACTCAACGGAATCGCACCGATTAGGCATTAGCATCGCGATCAGCATGGAGTCCAAAAAAGCGCTAACGTAAAATGACCCGTTTGTCGTTTCGACCGGAGTAAACCCGGTCGCTCGCTGGTAGTGTCAGCCGCTGTAAAACCAGTACCTCGCTGACGCGTCGGGTTAAGTTTGCGTTCTTAGTCAATTGGGATTTGGCGTTCGATATGAATTCCGTTGGACAAAACGACTCCGCTTGCTCATAACGAGCGGTATGTCCACCGACTCACCCGTCTTGATTCTGGGTGCCGGCATCAACGGCGCGGCGTTAGCGCGCGAATTGGTATTGAACGGCGTGGCGGTAACGATCGTCGATACACGCGACATTGCCGCAGGCACCACGGCCTATTCGAGCCGGTTGATCCACGGCGGCCTACGATACTTGGAGTACGGCGACTTCTCGTTAGTGCGTGAATCGCTGGCCGAACGCACGCGTTGGCTACGCTTGGCCCCGCACCTGGTTCGCCCGTTACGGCTGTTTATTCCGGTACGTAATCGGTTTGGCGGGTTGCTCAGCGCAGCCCGAAATTTTCTTGGCGTCAAAGCCACGAAGCGCGTCAAGCCATGCCAACGCGGCTTGTGGACCGTGCGGCTTGGGCTTTGGTTTTATGATCGCTATGCGCGCGATCGCTCGTTGCCGAAATCTCGCGCCAACCGAGTCGATGCGCCGCATGTGCCCCCAATCGACCGGGCGACATTCCGCTGGCTCTGCGAATATTCCGATGCGCAATTACGCTTTCCAGAACGATTCACGATCGAGTTGTTGACCGACGCTCGACAGATCGCCGCGCAGCAAGGCATTGCATTCGCGGTCCACACCTATCACCGCGCGATTCGCGATGGGCACGACATTACGATTCAATCGATCGATCATCCTACGCTCAACGCAGCACGATTTCGACCTGCGGCAATCATCAACGCCACCGGCTCATGGGTCGACATGACATTGTCCGAGTTGGGCATATCAACGCCTAAATTGATGGGGGGCACCAAAGGCTCGCACTTTGTCACTGGCCATGCCGAACTGCGGCGATTGCTCGAGCGCGGCGCGGTGTATGCCGAAGCCGCGGATGGACGGCCCGTATTTATTTTGCCGTTTGGCGATAGTACGCTGGTCGGCACGACGGACGAAGCCTATATCGGCGATCCGGATGATGCCTTGGCGAGCGACGAGGAATTGAATTATCTCGTCGGTGTGGTCAACCAGATTTTTCCTCAAGCGGCACTTACGCGCAACGATATTGAAATACATTATTGCGGTGTAAGGCCTTTGCCGCGGGTCGATGCGAGTTCACCGGCCGCGATTTCTCGGCGACATTGGCTCGAAGAACATGCATCGCCTGATTGGCCGCTGTATTCGATAATCGGCGGCAAGTTGACCACGTGCCGGTCGTTGGCCCAGAACTCTGCGGCGACAATACTTCAACGACTCGGTCGCCAGACGATCGCAACGTCGCAAGATCGACCGCTGCCTGGTGCGACGTTGCCAGGCGACTCCGAAGTGATTCAGCACGATCGATACACCTCGGAGCAAATGCAGGCCGTCTCTGAATTATTCGGCAATCGAGCAAGCGAAATTTTACGACTTGGCGAGAAAGCGGCGCTACAAGTAGCAACGACACCTTTCGCTGTGCCGACGAATCCGCCCAACGCAAACCTAACAGAGATGTTGGACGGCACACTGCTGCCGATAGCGGTTGCACACTACGCGGTGCGGCACGAATGGGCCGAGCGGCTCGACGATCTCGTAGAGCGGCGGTTGATGCTACTCTATCATCGCCCATTGACACGACGGTGTTTACAGCAACTTACCGATGTGCTGGTTGCTCACAAAAAATTACGGCATGAACAAGGCGAGCGCCAGCTTCAAGCGACCATCGAGCGATTGGCTCGACGCTTCGGTAAACGGGTAGTTTTGTAATTTAAGGCTGTACGACAACCGCCGATCTTCCGGGCGCGATGCGACGATTTTCGGGATCCGGATAGCAATGGCCTTGTCACCCGATCCGTTTTTCGAACACGCGATACGTCTTGTAGCGCTCGCCGCCGACGGCTTCGATCGTGCGGTTGATCATATGGTTGTCTTCGAGCGTCCAACTCAGTTCTGCACCCGAGTAACCGAGATGCCCGAATCCATAAGCGGCCGTTCGCAGAATCAACATTTCGGCAATGCCGCGACGGCGATGTTCTTCCAACACGCCCAACGCCAGCAGTCTGCCGGTTTTGATTCGTTTCAAATTCGAGCGCAGCTTGAGCAACCCGATGGGCAGGCCGAACTTGGTCAAGCGTCCGTTGAGCGGTCGAATGGCCTCGTTGAAGTCCGGCAATGTGAACGAAAATCCGACCGCTTCGCCGGCGACTTCGGCGACCAACAACATCTCGGGCACGGCCAAGTGCCAGAGCAACCGGGCCATGTCTTCCAGCTCGGCATCGGTCATGGGAACAAAGCCCCAATTGTGCTTCCACGAACTGTTGTAGAGCTGCTTGCAGCGTTCTAGTTCGGCGGTGATTTGATCGCGCCGAAACGGGCGAATAACTACCCCATTGCGCTGGGCCAAGCGCTCGACCCGCGGTCGCCAGGCTTCCAATTGCTGATTTTCGGTGAACCACCAGGCCAGCAGGTCTTTGGTTTTTTGCAAACCCCACGACGTCAATAATTTTTGATAGTAGCGCGGATTGTGGTTCATCATGACGCGCTGCGGCGTCTCGAAACCGTCGACCAGCAAGCCGCACTCGTAGTTGGTGGAGTAGTCGATCGGCCCCATCATGCCGGAGCGACCGCGACTGCGTAACCAATCGGCGGCCGCATCGAGCAACTGGTGCGCGGCGAAGTCGTCGTCGATACACTCGAACATTCCGAAGCAACCCAGGTTCGAACCGTGCGCGGCATTGAATAGTGGGTCGTCCGAGGCCATGATACGGCCGACAGGCCGGCCATCTTCGGTCGCCAAAAATTGAACCGCGCTTCCGTGTTTGTAAAACGGATGTTTAAGCGGGTTGATGAACGCCTTGCGTTCAAGCATTAAGGGAGGAACCCACTGCGGGTCGTCGCGATAGATCGACCAGGGGAAGCGAACGAACTGATCACGATCTCGATGCGATACGACCTCGACCACTTCAAGAGCTGGGGCGGCAGTGCCGCTCGGATGTCCAACTTTCGAAATCACGGCCGTCGCTCCTTGAGGGGCTAGGGAGAGAACGCGCGCTTGGTATGGGAAAGCCCGTAGCATACCGATTCACTTGGCAACTTGGCAACCGTTTATCTTATCATCCGACTGCCAGGTAACTCATAAAAAAGTAATGCGATCCGGATTCTCCGTTCAGGTGAACTGTACCGCATGCCGGCTTAGCGCCAAGCGAGCGCGGGTGTTACTAAGCAGGTACTTGAGAATGAAAACCTTTCATAAGTAAGCCCGCCGTGCCGTCAGGGTGCAAAGTGTCGCGTCGGAATGCCATAGAGGCATTCCTCAAAGTGTTCACAAACACGTTCTAAACCTACAAAGCTGCCTTGCACCATTGTGCGGCTGGAATAGAATAGAGATTGGGTTTAATCAATCGCGGCTATTCTAAGGATTCTCGCTTGTTAACTGAAAAAGAAGTGTCGACGAGTTGGCGCAACTTGTTCAAAGGTGGCGAGATTAACGATCAAATGTTGGCCAAGGCCGAAGTGCTGATTGACGAGCTGCGCGCAGAAAGCCCGCTACGTCATCGCTTGGGCATTGAACTAGAAGAACTCCGCAAACTCGCGGTTGCGGAGTAGCGTACACGACGCGACACAGAATTGCGAAATGATTGCCGGCGTCCGGAGACGCTTCTCCCATCCAGCATGAAATTCGCATCGAACTTGTATGACAGCGGTTCTGCCGCAGACGTACGACAAACGTTGATTTTGCTCGCGCTCTGCGACGATTTCGAAGTGATTCGCTGATACAAGCTCTATTGCCCCAGCGAGTGGCTTGTACTAGGCGCGAAAGTCGCTTGCTAGCGAGGCGAACATGTCTGGGTTCCGGCTACGCCAGGCTAGGTTACGCGATCGCAATCACGGGCAACCGGCGCGACGAACAGTACCCGATACGTCAGCGAGGCATGTGCCTCACCCGCAAGATTTTTTCGCTTACGCGTCGGGTTACGATGTGTTTTTTGGAAAGGATTTCTATCGATTGATCTCGAAACCGAGATTAAATCCGTTCACGATAAACGCATCGTTCTTGTTGTTGTTGTCCAGAATGCCGATATCGGGCAGCGAGTAGTCGACCCGGCGGCTGGCTCGCGTCACACCACCGACCACCATTCCGGTGTAACCCATTTTCACCGAGATGGCTTTAGTCAGCTGCAAATGCGTCTCTAGCCGCAGTTCGCCCACGGGAGCCCATTCTTCATCGGTGCGAGCCTCGTTGAAGTCGGTTGAGCGAGCGTTCGGTATCGCTCCCGACGGAGTGGCTGTAATCCCACCGTCTAAATCAACTTGTTGAAAATTGCAGGCGGCTGCAAAACGTCCTTCCGTCGACAAGGTCCAGCGGCCCCGTTTGTGTGCCCAGCGAGCACCAATCTGAGGTCCGATGATATAGTTCTGAACCTCGGTATTGATATCGAGTGACGTGACCGCACCGGTCCCAAGTCCGTGTAGAAAGAACTGATCGGTAATGTTGACGAAGCGAAGACCCGCCATCCATTCGAACGTTCCGCCATAGTGCAGCTTCGGCAACCGCCAGACTCGCATCACTTCAATCCCGCTCAGCCTAGTAATACTTTGCACGCTCAGCGTATCGAACAGCACCGGCACGCCGATTTGATCGGCGAAATCGGTCGGTCCGGCCAAGTCGGGGATTCCGTCGATCGGGTTGGTGTCTTGACCGTCGCGACCGAAGAACAAGTTGCCGTTGAGATCGTCATCAAATCCGTCGCCGTTCTGATCGATAAATCCGAAGCCGATCCCCAACGGGTCGTTGAAGCCGATCTGAGCATTTGAGCCGTTGAGCACGCGATTCTGTTCGTGAACATGGATCACGCTTCCCAACCAGCCGCGATCGTCGACCATGTAGCCGACCTCGTAGCGATTACCACCGATGTAGTCCGTGGTAATGAAGCTGGTATCCAAAGTGTTCTCGATACTGATGACTTGCCCGTTGGGCGTGATCACCGTGACGGGTGCGTTTGGATCGCCGATCTGGCTGACTTTCGGCCCAGTGAACGCCCAGCTCAGGCGATCGTAGGTAAAGAAGAACCCTTCGTTGGGCTTGGGACCGTTGCCATACTCGCTAAGATCCGCCGGTGCGAACGGGCGTAGATCCTGCTCGTAATCCACGGGGGCAAACGGCGTAATTTCGCCGGGAACCCAATGCTGCGACGAGGGACTTAATTGGGCGGACGCCGTTGCTGCGTAACCTAACAGCAACACCGACATCAATAGCCACGACCGTGGGGTAGTGAACGACATGGTTGAAATCCACCTTGGCCTGCTCAAAATAGCCAGCACACACCCTCGCCGTGGAGAGTCCATGTTTTGGCTGTGCCGTTTGTATCGGCCGTGACGAACGTGCCAGTTGAGTAAGAAAGGTAAACTCTGCGGAAAATGCCGCTCGCGACAACAGCAACTGTTAAAGTGGGTAAAGCGCGGCAGCGACAGAGCCGCTTATCGATGCCGTTGCGTCTCGCTCACGGTCGCTGTTTTCCCGCTCGGTCCTGTTTGTTGTCCCGTCGATTCCCGCGGCATATACTGTTGTGCAGCAACGGCAGTCCCTAAACCGCCGGATCCTGTTTGTTACCCTGACCCAAATTACCAGGTCGTTCGATGCACCCAATTCGATTTTTCTGGCTGGCTGTCGCTGTTTGTCACGCAGGTATGCTGTCTCCCGCTTGGGCAGAGCCGGCCGCTGCCCCGATCGACAAACCGGCTACCCAAGCCGCAACTGCCGAAGCAAAAGCAGGCTCCATTAAAGAAAGTTCTGAAAAGGAAGCTGCGGCAAAAGACAGCACCGTAAAAGAAAAAGCTGCTAAAGCAGCCGCGGTCGAACAAGCCAAAGCCAAAGTAAAACAAAGCCGCTTTCTACGAGTCGTCAAGACGGACAAGGGCGAGCCGACCGCCATGGAGACCTCGATTGCGCGTTACGTGCCTAAGGGGAACGATCGCGAAGGCGTGACCGTCGAGTTGGTCAGCGCCGTCCATGTCGGCGAGAAAGATTATTACGAACAATTGAACAAGCGGTTCGAAGGGTACGACGCCCTGCTGTATGAACTTGTCGCGCCCGAGGGAACTCGTGTGCCCAAGGGGGGCGGCCAAGCGACCGGCGTGGTATCGGGCCTACAAAACGGCATGAAGGGGGTCTTGGAACTCGAATTTCAATTGACCGGCGTCGACTACACCAAAGACAATTTTGTGCATGCCGATATGTCGCCCGATGACTTTGCCAAAGCGATGCGCGACCGCGGCGAAAGCATGTGGAGCATGATGTTTCGCATGATGGGGCAATCCATGGCACAACAGAGCTCGGGCCAAGGCATGTCGGATGTCGAACTGATGATGGCCATGTTCAGCAAAGACCGCGCGATCAAACTCAAACGCCTGATGGCCCAGCAGTTCGAAAATTTGGAGTTCGTCACCACGGCGCTCAGCGGACCGGATGGCTCGGCCTTGATCGAAGGTCGAAACGAGGCCGCTTTGAAAGTGCTTAAAAAACAACTGGCCGCCGGCAAGAAAAAGGTCGGCATCTTTTATGGTGCCGGGCATATGCCGGACCTTGAGAAGCGGCTACTGGCCGACTTCGACCTGAAGCTGGATGGCGAGGAATGGCTCGAGGCTTGGAACCTGCGCGACAAAACACCGACGGAGAAGCGCAATCGGTTGTTTCCGGCCGGGGCGAAGTAGTCCTCGCTGGAAAGGAAGTGCATCACGGAGACGCGGAGGTACGGAGAGTTGCGTATGCGAAGCGTCGTGAATGGATACGGGCAACTTCGTATAGGGTCACCGCGAAACGCACAAATGCAACGAGTTTGGGATGGCGGGCATGGACGGAAAACGGTTTCAATCGCCGCGAACTAAGCCAAAGATTAAGCCAAGCCGCTGGCCGAGTGGACGCGACATAGCCATTGCAGTATGGCTCATCTGGTTGATCGGGCTAGCTTTGATCCTCTTTAATCCACCCGGCAACTAGTCAGTTAGTCAGTCAGTCAGTCAGTCAGTCAGTCA
>JAYTAU010000581.1:0-7732 GCA_043737375.1 Planctomycetia bacterium | reverse complement strand
TAAAACTTGCACTTCGACATGTCGCGGGCGTTCGATGTAGCGCTCAAGGTAAACGCCCCCGTTACCAAATGCGGCGGCAGCTTCGGCGCCCGCTTGCTGAATGGCGCTTTTCAATACCAGGTCGTTGCTGGCCACGCGCATTCCGCGTCCCCCGCCGCCGGCTGTCGCTTTTATGAGTACCGGGAAGCCGATTTCGTGTGCGACGCGAATTGCCTCTTTTTCGTCGGTCAGCAACCCGTCGCTGCCTGGCACCACCGGCACATTGGCGTCGCGCGCTAATTTGCGCGCGGTATTTTTATCGCCCAGCCGGCTCATGGCATCGGGCGTGGGTCCGATAAAATCGATATTGCAACTGCGACAGACTTCGTTGAAGTGCGAATTTTCGGACAGAAACCCGTAGCCGGGGTGAATGGCCTGCACGTTGCCGATTTCGGCGGCGCTGATCACGCGATCGATCTTGAGATAGCTATCGGCCGCTTTGGGTCCGCCGACGCAAATCGCCTCATCCGCCAGTTGCAGGTAGTTTGCGCCCCGATCGGCTTCGCTAAATATCGCCACGGTTTCAATGCCCATTTCACGGCAGGCGCGAATCACTCGCAGGGCGATCTCACCTCGATTGGCAATCAGAATTCGTTTGAACATCGTAGACCGGAATTTATTCCGGTTTTTCTGGTTTTGAACGGAATAAATTTCGTTCGGCTCTGAAGACGGAATAAATTCCGTCCTACCTGAACGGAATAATTTTCGTCATACGGGGCAACTATTTGCGGGCGTTCAGCTTGAACAGCGGTTGGCCGAATTCGACCGGTTCACCGCTTTCGACGAGTACGGCGGTGACCTGGCCCGACATTTCAGCGGGAATCTCGTTGAAGACCTTCATAGCTTCAACAATACAGACCACGCTTTCGGGCCCGACATGATCGCCCACTTTGACAAACGGCGGCGACTCGGGATTGGCCGCTGTATAAAACGTGCCGACCATCGGGCTCTTGATAATCAGCTGATCGCGATCTTCGGTCGCCGGAGCGACAGCGGGCTTGGCGGCATTTCCGCCGCTAACTCCGCCGGACGACGACCCGCCACCACTATAATTGCCCGCAAGCGGTGCATAATTCGGCTGCCCCATGGCAATATCCGGATCGGCCCCGCGACGCAGTCGAATACGTTGTTCGCCTTGCCGGAGGTCGATCTCGGCCAAATCGTGCTCTTTCATCAGCTCGACCAATCGGCGAACCTTCTTGACGTCGAAGATGTCACCGGTATTGGTGCCCGAGTTGGTCATGCTTTGGCTCCGCTAAATGTATTGGGGGCGAATTGTTACCGGTTAGTTGCCGATTACAATCGCGGCTGTTATTGAACGAAACAATCTTCCCACTGCTTGGGAATCGAGGTTAGCACTTCGTGCCCCTGCTTGGTCACCAAAATATCATCTTCGATTCGCACGCCCCCAAAGCCCGACAGATAAATTCCCGGCTCGACGGTAATCACCATGCCGGCTTCGAGCAACGAAGTCTGCCCCCGGCCGAGACGGGGTGCCTCGTGAATGTTGAGGCCGATGCCGTGCCCCAGCCCATGCCCAAAGTGCTTACCGAAACCGGCTGTCTCTATGATGTCGCGGGCCACTTGGTCCACGTCTTGGCAACTGACGCCCGGTCGGATTGCCTTGATCGCCGCCCTCTGGGCTTTTAACACAACTCCATACACGCGTTCGAGTTTGGGCGAAATTTTAGCCGTCACCAGCATACGCGTCAAGTCGCTCTTGTACAGCCGACCGCTGGCCCCCCAATCGACCAAGACAAAGCCGGCTTCGTCTAGCCGCTTGCTGGTTGGACGGGCATGCGGCAATGCGGCCCGCGGCCCGACTGCGATAATGGGCGGAAAGGAGGCACATTTTGCCCCGGCCAGCCGCATTTCATGCTCCAGATTGTCGGCGACCTGTTTTTCGGTCTGATCGCGACGAAGACTGCTGCGGATGGCGGCAAATGCCTGCTCGGCAAACGCAATCGCCTCGCGGATTTCGGCGACTTCGTGGCGGTCTTTGATGGCGCGCAGTTGCTCGACCAAGCCCGAAGTCGTCGTCAGCGAAGTTTTGGGCAGCTTGGCGGCCAATTGGTCGCGCTGCGAAACGGTCATCGAGTCGGCTTCGACGGCCACCTCGTGCAACTTGGCTTTACTGATCGTACGGCCCAAAATGTCGTTCATACTCACGCCCGGCTTTCGGACGACCATTTCCAGGCCGGGGCATTCCTGTTCGACCTGCTCGGTGTAGCGAGGATCGGTGAGCAGGACTTCATGGTCCTTGGTCAGCAGCAGAACGCTGTCGTCGCCTGTGAACCCAGTCAAGTAGGTTACATTGTTGAAATTTGTGATCAACAGGGTGTCTGTGCCCGCTTTTTTTAGGAGCTTGCGAAGCTTATCGCGGCGCGCGGCGGCGTTTTCCATGTTCGGTCAAAGCGGTAAAAGGGCAATCGCGACAATCCTAACCCGAAGCGTCAGCGAGCAATAATCACCACACGCTTTATACCTCGCAGACGCATCGGGTTAGGAAGGGTATTGTTAGCGTTATAAAGCCTTTGCTACCAGTATCTCGTGCGTCTGACAAGGCGAGACCAAGCCAAGGCGCTTCGCCTACAATCGCCGCAATGTTACGATAGCGGCTATGAGTTTGCCGCCGCCAATCCCAGTTTCCGCACAATCACCACTCACCGCCGACTTGGGCACTGCCCAGCTCGACCTGGATCGCGCGCGTCGCTGCGGCTATCCCGAGGCGATTTATGCCGAAGGCAAATCGATCGAAATTTTGCTGAAACTCTGCGACCGGCTGCTGCTTGCAGGCAGCGAGGTTCTGGCCACGCGCGTCTCGGCGGAACAAGCGATGGCGATTGCCAAAACACTTCCCGCCGCGCGATACAACGCGGTCGCACGCACGTTGCGAATTTCGCCGCCGAAAGCCGGCCCTGACCCATCGCCACGCGATGAATTAACGAAAGGTCGGCAGGGCAGGGTGGTCATCATTACCGCCGGTACCACCGATTTGCCCGTGGCCGAGGAGGCCCGCGAGACGGCCGATTGGATGGGAGCAGGCGTTTCGATCATTCAAGATGTCGGCGTGGCAGGGCCACATCGACTGCCCGCCCGCTTGGCCGAATTCGAAAACGCCGACGCGATAGTGGTTGTCGCCGGCATGGAGGGTGCATTGCCCAGCATCGTCGGTGGATACGTGGCCTGCCCGGTCATCGCCGTACCGACCAGTGTGGGCTACGGAGCCAGCTTTGGCGGACTGTCGGCGCTGTTGGGCATGCTCAATAGCTGTGCGGCAAACGTCACGGTGGTGAACATCGATGCCGGATTCAAAGCGGGCTACGTGGCGGCCCTGATTGCCAATCGCAGCCGTGCGACGGAATAATCGCTAAACAACGCAAGATCCACCAATCAATTCGCCGTGCAAGCGTTACAGGCTTGCTCTGGATTTGTACGGTAGACTTTCCGGACGCACAAAGCCGAGCAGGCCGGTGGCCGCGCCGCTAAGCCGAGCACTCTGCGGTCATCGTAGCTCAATTGAATTCGCCGTTCATCACTTCCCAATTCCTCCTTCGTAATTCGTAATTATCACCATGCCGCTTCCCAAACTCAAACCGCGACGATCTGAGAGCCACAAGGGCGACTACGGTCGCGCACTCCTGATCGGCGGCTCGACCGGCATGGCCGGCGCGGTCGCACTGTCAGGCATGGCGGCACTGCGGTCGGGCGCGGGGCTAGTCACGTTGGCGATTCCCGAAGTGATTCAGTCGATCGTCGCGGGCTTCGAACCGTCGTACATGACGATACCGTTGGCCGCCGATACCGACGGTCGAATTACCAAGTCGCCGCATCGCGTGTTGATCGAAAACTCGGGCCGCGCCACGGCCGTGGCAATCGGTCCCGGACTAGGTCGATCGGCCGATTTAGTTCAGTTGGTCGGCCGCTTGTATTTCGACATCACGCAGCCGATGGTCGTTGACGCCGATGGCTTGAACGCACTGGCATCGCAACCCGACTTGTTGTCGCGTCCTGGCGGACCGCGAATCTTGACGCCGCATCCCGGCGAGTTTGCCCGGCTGGTCGGCAAAGATGAAATGACCTTGGATCAACGCCACGAGCGCGCAATCGACTTGGCCATCCGCTGCAATGTGGTTGTGTTGCTCAAGGGTCACCAAACGCTCATCACCGACGGCCACCGCAGCGAAACCAACACGACCGGCAATCCGGGCATGGCCACGGGGGGCACGGGCGACATTCTGACCGGCATCATCACTGCGTTGCTGTGCCAGGGGCTCGATGTATTCGAGGCGGCCCAACTGGGGGCGCACGTGCATGGTCTGGCCGGCGACTTAGCAGCGGCCGAAACCGGCGAAGTGTCGTTGATTGCCAGCGATCTGTTGCGGTTTTTACCCGCCGCATTCAAGGCCGTGGCTTAACCAGCGCGTGCTTTTCAGCCCCTGGCTTTGACAGAGGGTTGACTACTAATAGGCGCGATCAAATTGGTTCAACTCTGCAATTCGACAGTGCTGGTCCCCCGGCAAAGCCGGGGGCTGATCGAAAACTCGGCGATCCGCGTAACCTAATCGCCATAGCCAAGCAGAGGCGATTTTCCTATGATTCGCCGCTAATCGTGAATGTATATCCAGCGGCCGCAAGAATCGCTGTACACGTCTAATGTTCCTCGGGAGAATCACGGATGATTCGCTTTATTTTGATAACGGCTGTTGCTAGCTTAGGACTTTGCGGCTGTGGTAGTGGCAATACGGCTGACCAAGCAGTCTACGAACAAACGCTTGAAGCCTATAAAGAACAAACTCGCGAACTGCATGCTTTGCAGAAACAGAAGGCCGAGATCAGCCGCGCGCTGGATGCCAAACTGGCCGACGCCGCTCGGCGATTACAGACACTTTCGAACGATCTGAGTGCTCGGCTCGATGCTGCCAAGACCGTCGAAGAACGATCGTCGATCGAACAATCGCTGCTGGTCGCAACGCAAGCGACCATGCAAGAAGTCGCGGCCCTCAAACAGACGCTGCTCGACGAGTACAATGGCGAGGTCGCTCCGGTCGATGCGGCAATCGAATCGCAGTCGCGCCGCGTGGCCGACGCGAAAGTAATTCTCGATCAAAGCAAGATGCGGTAGGTCAATTGACCACGAAATTCACGAAATAGACGAAAATAAAGCAAGCAAGAGGGTTGCAATTGTTAAAGCGATGATTGCCGCTCCGCCACTAATTCTGCATTCCTATAATTTACTTTCCCTTTCGTGCAGTTCGTGATTTTTGTGGTTGCCAACTCCTTTGCGACTTAGCGCCTTTGCGCGAGATCATTTTCCGTTCGCGAGTTAGCAAAGTTTGATCGGCGAGCATTCATGAACCTGCTATCGCTGTTGGCTGCCGCGGACCCTTCCAACCTGTTGGCGGCGCGGTTGCAGATGGCTTTTACACTCGGCTTCCATATCGCCATCGCAGTGTTGGGCGTCGGGATGCCCGTGTTGATGCTGTTCGCCGAATGGCGGGCGATTCGCACCGGCGACGACCTCTGGCGAACACTCGCCAAACGCTGGTCGAAAGTCTTTGCCGTGCTGTTTGCCGTCGGCGCGGTTTCGGGCACGGTGCTGTCGTTCGAGTTGGGCCTGTTGTGGCCCGAGTTCATGGGCCGGTTCGGCTCAGTCATCGGGCTGGCTTTCACGTTGGAAGGCTTTGCGTTCTTTTTGGAAGCGATTTTTGTCGGCATCTATTTGTATGCCTGGGATCGACTGCCGCCGCGAACGCATTGGTGGGCCGGAGTGCCCGTGGCGATTTCGGGCGCGCTGTCGGCATGGTTCGTCGTCACCGCGAATGCGTGGATGAACCAGCCGACCGGTTTTACGATGGACGCCGCGGGCCGCGTGACCGATGTCGATCCACTCGCCGCGATGTTCAATCCGGCGACGGGTGCCGAGACGGCGCACATGATCGTGGCGGCATACATGGTCAGCGGTTTCGTGGTTGCCGGCTATTACGCCTGGTGCCGACTACAAGGCGATAATTCGTTGTACACTCGCCGCGCGATGGCTGTCGGATTGTCGCTAGGCGTAATTTTTTCTCCGGTGCAGGTCATCGTCGGCGATTGGATTTCGCGGATGGTCGCCGACACGCAGCCGGTCAAGCTAGCCGCCATGGAAGGGCAATTCAAGACCGAAGCCGGCGCGCCCTTGCGGATCGGCGGCTTTCCCGATGAAACGACCCGTACGACGCCGTATGCCATTGAGATCCCCTACGGATTGTCATTGTTAGCCTATCACGATCCCCATGCCACGGTCGCAGGTCTCGACGATCTGGCGGCTGCCGGCCACCCAACGCCGCCGGTGGCTGTGGTCCATTTTGCGTTTCAGATCATGGTGGGCATCGGTACGGCGTTGTTGGGTTTATCGGCCTGGGTCGGCTGGAACGCGTGGCGACGCCGCCGGTTGCCCGATTCGAAATGGTTTTTGACGTGCGTGGTCGCCGCGGGACCGTTGTCGATTCTGGCGCTCGAGGCCGGCTGGACCGTGACCGAGGTCGGTCGTCAACCGTGGATCGTCCATGGCATCTTGCGAACGCGCGACGCCGTGACGCTCGCGCCGGGTATTTGGTGGACGTTTGGCGCGGCGATCGGCATTTACACGGTGCTGTTGATCAGTCTATTTGTCGTATTACGGTTGCTGGCCCGCGTGCCAATGCCGGGTTCCGAAGCATCACCTCCTGATTCGAAACAACCCGATGATTCAACAGCATCGAAGCCCGAGGTGACTCGTGACTCCTGAATCGATGTTGCTGGTCATCATCATGGCCGCGCTGACGTTGTACGCGGTATTGGGCGGAGCCGATTTCGGGATTGGCGTGTGGGAATTCAACAGCGCGTTACAAACCACTCCGCGCGAACGCGCGTTGATGGCCCGTGCCATCGGCCCGGTGTGGGAAGTCAATCACGTCTGGCTGATCTTCGTGCTGGTGTTGATGAACACGACGTTTCCGACAGCGGCCGTGGCGCTGAGTCGAGCGCTGTGGGTTCCGTTATTGCTGGCACTGGTGGGCATCGTGTTTCGCGGAGCGAGCTTTGTGTTTCGCGTGTATTCGGTTGGAGCCGTGGCGCAGCAGGGTGCTTGGACGGCGGTGTTTGCGCTGGCTTCGACCGCGGCACCATTCTTCTTAGGCGCCTCGGTCGGAGCGATCGCCCGCGGGCTGCCCGTGAACGCTGCCGGAGAATTCTCGGGCAACTATCTGATCGGCTGGCTTAGCCCGCTTTCGATGTTTACTGGCTTTTTTGCGGTCGGTATGTGCGCGTATTTATCGGCCGTGTATTTGATGCGCGAGGCGTATTTGGCGACCGACAGACTATTGATCGACTTATGGCGGCGACGGGCATTGGCAACCGGGAGTTGGATGGGGCTGTTGGCCGCAACCGGACTAGTGCTGCTGTCGGCCGAGGCGCCGGAACTTTGGCAACGATTCGAACTGCGCGGCTGGCCGCTGGTGATTGGATCGTTGGTGTTCGGCTTCGCATCGCTAATGTGCGCGGCACTACGCTACTACACCTGTGCGGCGATTGCCGCGGCGATGACCGTGGCCACAGTGCTGTGGGGCTGGGGTGTCGCGCAGTATCCGCTGTTGGTTCCACCCGCCATTACAATTGATAGTGCCAAGAGTCCCGAGAGCGTGCTGATCGCAACGCTATGGGCCAGCGCGGC
>JAYTAU010000580.1:0-7737 GCA_043737375.1 Planctomycetia bacterium | reverse complement strand
GTCGCGACCGTAATCGACCTCGGGCCAATCCATGTTCTCGAGATCGTTGCTCTAGTGTAATTGGAGCCGGTCGTGGATTAAACTGGCAGAAGTAGATTGACGAAACCAATCCACAATCGTCAAGACCGTCGGCACTTCGATCCACGTTAAGCGGCCTTGATAGCACGAGTGCTCCGCTAACATATGCTCACGAAAACGTCGAAATTTATCGATGTCGCTAGTTGTTGCTCGGGCCGAGTACGGGCGATCCTGCGGCCTTGCGCATTTTTTCAGGCTGTGGCGATTGTGCTGTTGGCAGGCGTGTTAGAAGTCACCGCGGCCGACGTTCCCAAAGCACTCGCGAACGACAAATTGGATAGGCGCAAGGACGATGATGTCAGTTTGCAGTTGGAACAGAAGGTCAGCCTGACTTGGAGTGGAGTGCCGTTAAGGCAGGCGATTGCGACACTGGCCCGTTCGCAGCGCGTCGCGATTGTGTTGGATCGTCGTGTCGATCCCGACCAAAAAATCGACTTTATGGCGGAGGATCGACCGTTGGGCATCGTGCTGCAAGCGATCGCCGTGAGACTGAAGCTGGGGATGAGCCGGGTCGGGCCCGTCGTTTATCTGGGCCCGGTCGAGATCGCCGCTAACCTTCGCACGGTTGCCGAGCTATGCAAAGACGAAGCGGCGCGATTGCCGGCCGCGGCGCGTTCGAAACTGCTCGTCTCGAAAGCGGTCGCTTGGGAACTGCTGACGCAGCCGCGGCAGATAGTTGTCGACCTGGCAAAACAGAGCGGAGTTAAGATTGCGGGTAGCGAAAAGGTGCCGCACGACTTGTGGGCCGCGGGAGAATTACCGGCGATGCCGTTGTTGGATCGCGTGACGATACTAGCTGCGCAATTCAACCTGAGCGTCGAAGTCGTTGACGACGGGAGCTTACGTATCGTTGATTTTCCGACTACCGCGGTGATTGAGCGAAGCTACCCGACAACCGGCCAAGACCTGTCGAAGCTCAAAAAGATGCTGGTCAAGTCGGAGTTGCGGCAAGCGGGCGCAAAGCTGCAGATGCGAGGGCCGGCCGAAGAGCACGACCTGGTGCGAGCCGCTTTGGCCGGAAAAACCGCCAAGCGATCTACCGTGATCGAGGGCAAAAAAGCTTATACCCTGACAATTGTGATGTCGGTAAGCCGATTGCTCAAAGAATTGGCTCCCAAGTTGGAGCTTGAAGTTCAGATCGACGAGCCGGCGATCAAAGCCGCGGGCCTATCGCTCGATCACGAGGTAAAAGTCAACGTCAAGGAGGCGTCGCGCGAGCAGCTTTTGCAAGCCGTGCTTAGCCCGGCCGGCTTAATCGGCGAAGTGTCGGGCAAGACATTGATCGTCAAGCCGAAGTAGTCGGAGGCCGCGCCGAAATCACGATGTAGGAACAGCTTCCCCGCCGCGACCATGATTGTAGGAGCGGCTTCCCTTCCGCGACCAAACCGACTCATTCGCCGATGGGAATGAAACGTCGCGTATTCATTCGCCGATGGGAATCGGCTCCTACAAGGGAATCGGCTCCTACAAGCGATGTCTAGCAGCCGTGTTTTTCGAGTTTCTCGCGCAGCGTGTCGGCCGTAAACGGTTTGACCAGATAGTCGGACACACCGGCCTGAATCGCTTCGAGTACGCGCGACTTCTCGGCTTCGGTGGTGACCATGATGATTTTGACGTTGGCATCCATCGCGCGAATTTCTTGAATGACTTCCAGGCCGTTTTTGTTCGGCATGTTCCAATCGGTCAGCACCAAATCGAATTCGCCCGGCTTGAACAGCTTGACCGCCTCGACCCCGTCGGCCGCTTCGACCGCCGTCGGCACGCCGACCGCTTGAAGCGATCGCAGAATGATCTTACGCATTGTGCTTGAATCGTCGGCAACCAATACTCGCGTGGCCATAGCTCACTCCGGCGGATGATATTTCGTTGGGTGGTGTGACTTCTGCAATCTAATTTCAACGCTGGAACGTACGAAGTTCGCCGATCCCACGTCTGTCTTTTCACTGGCGAAGCCAGTGGCACACGTCGATCGAATGGGTTCATCGATCCAACGCAGGTACGCAAACATAGA
Organism: Planctomycetia bacterium; assembly: GCA_043737375.1. GTDB lineage: Bacteria > Planctomycetota > Planctomycetia > Pirellulales > JALHPA01 > JAWXCH01. The sequence goes on along the minus strand of JAYTAU010000580.1, from coordinate 5,648 downwards.
TTGTGCTTGTCGGGCGTCAAGCGACCCAGGCGGCAACAAGCGCCGGATGCGGAAAAACCGTAGGTTGGCATGGCCAAACGGCGGTGAACCGTGTGTGTCGCGACCGTATGTCGTTACAACCGTCACGCCCAGCAACTAGCGTAGTGGAACCGCAGGAGGCAACGGCACCGCTTTGACCAACTCGCGGATTTTTGGATTGAGTTGGATTGCCTTGGCTCGGTCGGCGCGAGCCTTGTCCCCCTGCCCTGCCTGTTGATGCAACATTCCACGATTAAAATAAGCTTCGGCATACTTGGGGTCGAGGCGAATGGCATTCGAATACGAGTCGATCGCTTGCGACAGGTCACCTTGGCGACCTTGTACCGCCGCGCGCTTGTAATAAGCCGTGGCATCGGTCGGGTCGTTCCGAATCAAGTCGTTGAAGTCGGCCAATGCCGACTCGTATTCGCCAATCGCGGCAAACGCCAAACCCCGATTGGTGGTCGCCATGGTGTATTGATTCTCCAACCGCAGCGCAGTCGAATAGGCATTCACCGCGTCGCGAACGCGGTTCAACTTCACCAAGATCATGCCGCGCCAAAGTTCGGGCCGCGGATCGCTGATGTTGAGCGAACCGGCTTGATCGATGTCGCCCATCGCGATGCCGTATTCCCCCTTGAGATACCACACGATTCCCCGTCGCAGATAAAGTTCGGCTTCATCGGGTGCTAATTTGACGGCCGCGGTTAGCGCAGCAATGGCGTCGTCATAGCGATCTAGCATTCGATACATGACTCCCAATTGGGCAATCGCGACAACGTCGGATGGGTTCTGCTTGATGGCTGTTTCGAGCATCGCGGCAGCCTCGGCATACTTGCCGGCAGTCATTAAATCCTTGACTTTCTCGGCATCCAATGGAGTTTCCGTCGCCTCGGACGGAGTCAATGGCAGCGTGTCGCCGGGTACGATGTCGGCGGCCATTTTTTCGGCAGGAACCTTGTCGCCCGGTAGTTTTTCGGCGGGCAATTTTTCGGTCGGGAGTGTGCCGGGCTGAACCGGGTCGTCGGCGAACGGGTTGTCGTTCTTCGGGGTCGGAACCGGTTTAGTATCGAACGGGTTGTCGCCGACTTGTGCGAATGTCGGCCTTACGACTGCATACGACAGGAAGCACACGGTGAGAACCAAGAATCCGCGAAAACAAATCTTTCGAACGCAGGATTTTTCGACACGGGTTGTTTCAACACTATGCATGGCTGACATACGAATTGCACCTTGGGCTTCGAATCGCAGAACACCAAGCGGCGGGCTTTTACCCCAACTCGCTCGAAGCTGCGGAGGGCACGAACGGCGCTCCTGAGCAGCTTGCTCCCTCCATTGTAATCGGATGGTTCGCGGTCAAGCGCTAAGTCAGGCAGGCGGGGCAAAATTTTCGCCCATCAAAGTCGGTATAAACGGACTTTGGGGGAAAAATGCGATGAACTGCGTGGGCAAAACGCAAACATTGCGGAGCCGCGCGACCCGCGATCCACACTCTAATTTTCAGCCCAATACCCGGGTCATGGTCTCGCGCAGTTCATTCTCGATTTTCCCTTTGAATATCATCGCCGTAAACGGAATTTTACCATCGAGACGGACCTCGTTTTCGTCGACGGTGATATCCCCTTCGACGTTGAATCCGTACGTCGAGAACCCGAAGTTCAAAACATTGGCGACCCAAGACTCGCGCAGGTTGGCAACCTTATCGCCATGTCGCTCTTTGACCTTTTCCAAAAGGCTTTTCAACCGGCCCATGGCGTCGGCTTGTCCCAGTTTGTGTGGAAAATTGAGTTTGAGAGCAGGCATGAAAGACACCTTATTGAATTGTTAGACGCAACCGATTTATGTTCGCTCGTTCATGGGTAGCAGCATCTGCGTTCTGGCAGCGATGACCGAAAAATAGTCCTACGCAAAACCGCGGTTCGCCGACGCGAGTATTCTTGGCGGGACGACTGTTGGAGTTATTTAGAAGCCCTAAGTTAACCGGCCCGCAAAGCCAGTGGCACATTGGCGGGCGACGTTAAGTTAGGCCTTCTTGGGCCAAAGTCCACTGACACCGCGCCGGCGAATCCAGTATAACCCGCAAATTGTGAACGCTCGCTAATGTGCTGCGTACTATTGTTGCCGGAGTTTCGTGACTGGCAACTCCAAACTTGCGGTCGGTTCCCGTAATCAAAAACTAAGGTCTATTATGAGAAAACCGCGTGGCATACTTCTGGGCTTCCTCTGCTGCACATTGGTGCTGTTGTCATGCACCTTTGCGGTGGTTATGTACGCCTACCGAATGCCCGATCCCGATACGGCCGATATGAACGGGCTGATGCGATGGCTGGTGACTCGCGATTTGCGAGCCGAGAACGATCAAGTCAAAGTTCAGCTGCTGAAACGTCTGGAAGTAGAAGTTGCTCGTGGTGTGGAATTGAATGGGGTCCGGCAGCAGCTAAGCGACGAACAATTGCGATTTCTGACTCAGAATGCCGATGTGCTGGGGCAAGTTTGGTTTTCGCGGCAAGTGGATGATTACTTTGCAAAATCCGAAATCGAGCGACCGGAATTTCTTAGTCGACGGATCGACGAGATTCAGCAATCACCGCTGATTCAGAGCCTATCGTCCTTCTCACTCGCGTCTGCTCTGGACGACCCAACCAAGAGTGCAGGCACGTCGGGTGAACCGAAAGCTGCGAGTGAAATTTGGACCGACCTCGCGGGACGGGCCGAGGCTTGGTCGTCGGCCCAACCCGAAGCGGGCAAACGTGGACAATGCAAAGAGTTTATCGCCGACGTCAAAGCGAATCTCTTCCTGCGATCGCTGCGTAACACGTTTTTGCCGAAGTGGTGAATGTTGTTGCCAGAGGATATTGCACCCGCAGAGACCATTCTTGGTCAGGTAATTACAGCAGTCGCTGGTTGTTGAGCGACCAACATCGTTGTAAACATGCTGCAAGCGGCTGATAAAGCGAGCTAAGCTGAGAGTTATAGAATTTATAACTCATATCGGGTTAACAACTTGCGAATACACAGCCTTCTCGACGCGTAATGCTTGGCATAGCGTGTGCATTACACCACTTCCATGATAGTTGCCAACGTTTGGCAAGAACAATCCGATTCGAAAGCAACTCGCTTTCCTGCCAACTAAACCCGGAGGTGTGTGATGTTGTATTGGGCTATGATGTTCTTGGTAGTGGCATTGGTCGCATTCTTGCTCGGTTTTACGACCATTGTCGGCCCGGCAATCTATTTTGCCAAAATTTTGTTCTTTGTATTTATCGTACTGTTTGTGGTGAGCTTGATCTTCCGTGGTTTCGGCCGCCGACCGATTGCTTAACCTGACAAAATCAATGGATTGGTCCCTGGTTGTAGGAGGTCAACTCGCCTAGAGTTGGCCTCCTATTTTTTTGCGCCGGGTGAATAACAACCTGAAATGTACAGGTTTCCTCAGAAGTTGATGCCAATGCGATCTAAAAGAACTTAGGCAGGACGACCGCCGCCGTCACTACCTATAAACGCATTGAGCAGCACGCGATTTAGTCGCAAGAAGTGCGAGAACTGGATTTACTAATCCATCGTCACAGCACCCAGCTTTGCCGGGGAGCGGAGTGATGCGGAGTCGTTGGCTTGCAAGCGCGTCAAATCGCGGTCAATTCCCCAGACGAAGCCGGGGGCCTGGTTGACTATCGGAAACCTAGTTTTTTGAAGCACTAGACCCGAGCGCGCACCATGCGATTCTTGCCGTTCGTATTCGGTGTGGCGTTCATTTGCGTGACTACCATGCGTTCGACACGCTTGCGTTCCCAAATCTCTTCACGGTCAACACTGACGTTGCTGGGGGCTTCAATGGCCAGGCGAACGCGTCCGCCGGAGATTTCAAGAACCTGAACTCGAATGCAATCGCCAATGACAATCGTTTCGGACTGACGACGTGATAGAACAAGCATGGTAACGAATCCTTTCGCTGGGAGATTACTCAACTTATGGAATTGAGCGTTTTATAAGCAATCCATAGCCTGTAAGAAGTTGACTCTCCTCTAGCACATTCCTTGCCATTTTGACTAAATCGACAATCGATCGAAATAGACTCGGTGTCAACTGATTGGAGGCCAATGGGTTATAGAAAATTATTTTTGTTATTATGCGAGAAAAATGAATCGAGCTCAGCTAGCTAGTGTCGTGGTCGCTGAGCGATCAGTCTGCTCGGGTCTATTCCACATAGTAGCGATCAGTGGTCGCAAAACGACCATTTGAATGAAAAATGCGAGGGCCTAATGAGCAACAGAATGCTGCAGCGGCTCGGAATAAGTACTCTGCGAATATTGAGCTTTCGGCGTTTGCGACGGTGCCAAGGGTTGCGGTTCAGGCGGTTGGGGTTGGGCGGCCCGGCTAATTCCTTCGGCGCGAATCGCTGAGACCAAGGTAGCTTCTAGCGCTGTGCGCGCCAGATTAAACAGCGATCCCATCAGTGATTTGGTTTGGCCGTTCTCGGCCGCCGCAACGGAACTTTCCGAGTTCGCATTTACCGCCGCCGATCCGCCCATCATGCTTTTCAGCCCGTCCGACGTCGTCCCTTTGAACATCGACGCCAACGTAAAGCCTCCGGCCGCGGCGACGCCGACGCTCATCCACGGATGATGGTGGGTCCAGAGGGTCAAATCGGCGGCGTTTTTGAGCGAGCCCTTCATTTCGTCGATCGTCGAACTCATCGCGCTGCGAGCGAGCTGGGCTTCATGAGTTAAAAACTCAGCCTCAGTCAGATTCGCGTACGCGTTGGGCTCGATTGGTGACGTCGTGGCCAAACTGCTGTCTTTCTTCTGCATGGCGGCGTCCATACTTTTCCAAGGTCCTTTTGCGAGAGCCGGCGAATAGCGATTTCATTCCGAAGAAAGCCACCGCCCCGATTACGAATAGTACCGTCAACCCCGTTACAAATTGGCCAAGGGCGTACCGTTCACCGAACAACTGGCCCAGCCCGGCGGCAATTCCACTCAGTAAATAGGCCGTGGCTACGATGAGCAGTGTGATGCCGACAACCGCAGCTAGAATGCCCAGGGCTGCTTTAATCATCATGTTTCGCAGCGACGCCGTGTATTGGTCGCGTCGAGCTTGCACATATAGCGAAGCGTATTCGCTTAATTCCTTGACATTAGCCAACAGGCCATCGAGCGGGTGCGGTGGGCCTAGGCCGTCGTGGGCATGTGCTTCGTCGTTCTGTGGGCGCGTCGAATCTTTACTCGCGCGCGAAGGCGAATCGGGGGAAGTTTGTGTCGTCGGGCCCTTGCCGGCTGTATCGTTGCGAATCGGGGAACGCTGCGGGCCGTTTGCAATCATGACTGCCTCGACGAGTGCGGAAATTCAATTACAAGAATCGAGTTTGTTTCAGACACCTAGGCATTATTTTCTCATCCATAACATGCCCAGGAGAACACCGATTCCGGTCGCGATCAGAACCGAGCTGAGGGGTTTTTCGCGAATGCGTACCTCGATCGATTCTTCGAATTCCATCGCACGTTGGCGACCTTCGTCGACATAGGTCGAGACCGTGTCATACATCCCGTCGTACTGAGTTTGCATGGCATCTCGGGCGTTTGAACCCAGCTCTTGCAGGTTGTGCTTGATTTGGTTTCCAGTCTCGCGAAGTT
>JAYTAU010000579.1:0-3135 GCA_043737375.1 Planctomycetia bacterium | reverse complement strand
GATTTCTGCCAACTTTGCAGTGAATAGCCGGGATAAACCCGGCCGCTCGCGCGTGGGCATCACGCTTGGGCATTGACCGCTTACGCCAAACTCACCGTCACGGTCTTATGTTCGGTGTACGCTTCCAGACCCTTCTCCCCAAGCTCGCGACCCATGCCGCTCATTTTGAAGCCGCCAAACGGCGCCGCCGCGTCCAGCACGTCGTAGCAATTGATCCAGACGGTGCCCGCCCGAATTTTGCCGGCCAGCGTATGCGCCTTGCCGATGTCGCGCGTCCACACCGCGGCGGCCAAGCCAAAGTTCGTGTTATTCGCGCGATGCACGATCTCGTCGATGCCTTTGAATCGCAGCACCGACATCACCGGCCCAAAAATTTCGTCCTTGGCAATCGTCATGTCGTCGGTTACACCCGCGAACAGCGTCGGTTCGACGAAAAACCCTCGCTCGCCAAACCGATTACCGCCCGTTATGCACTCGGCCCCTTCGCGCTTGCCCAAGCCAATGTAATGCATGATCTTGTCGAACTGCGCTTGGTCGATTTGCGGACCCTGCTCGGTTTCGTGATCCAATGGGTGACCCAGTTTTCGAGTCTTGTTGACCTCGGCAATGCGATCGACAAACTTGTCGTAGACCTTGTCCTCGACAAAAATCCGACTGCCTGCGCAACAGCATTGTCCTTGATTGAGATACAAACCCAAGTGCGAACCGCAGACCGCCGCATCGAGATCCGCATCGGCAAACACAATGTTGGGACTCTTGCCGCCCAATTCGAAAGTAAGCCGTTTGAGCGTGGTCGCCGCGTCGCGCATGATGATCTGTGCCGTCTCGCCCGAGCCGGTAAAAGCAATCTTGTCGATGCCCGGGTGTTTGACCATTGCCGCGCCGGCCGTTGGTCCGTAACCCGGCACGATGTTGATCACGCCGTCGGGTATACCGGCCTTTTGCGCCAGTCGCGCCATGCGCAAACATGTCAATGGCGTCTGCTCGGCGGGCTTCATCACGATGGTGCAGCCGGCCGCCAGCGCGGGTCCCCATTTCCAGGCGACCATCAGCATCGGAAAATTCCACGGAATGATCTGCCCGACCACGCCCACCGGTTCGCGCTTGGTGTAAGTAAAGTAGTTGCCGCGAATCGGAATGGTTTGGCCGTGAATTTTGTCGGCGTAGCCGGCGTAGTAGCGTAGGCAGTCGATCGTCAGCGGAAGATCGACATTGCGCGACTCGCGAAACGGCTTGCCGTTATCGAGCGATTCGAGCGCGGCGAGCTCGTCGATATCGTTCTCAATCAGATCGGCCAGCTTGTTCATCAGGCGACCGCGATCGCGCGCGTCCATCGTGGACCAAGGGCCGTTCTCAAACGCATCGCGCGCGGCCTTGGCAGCCAGATCAATATCTGCCGCGTCCCCTTCGGCCACATCGGCAATTAGTTCTTCGGTCGCGGGATTGATGGTTTGAAACGTCTTGCCACTGACCGAGGGGGTCCATCGCCCGCCAATGAAGCACTGCGTCTGATGTATTTGGGGTTGAGGAATGGTTTCGAGCATCGTGGCCATGAAAACCTCCGTGGAAACAGTGTGTGGATACTACGACCGTCACGGTTAGGCACGACGGCGTTGGCGTTGGGCATCGCTATCTAAAGTGTACGGCAAACAGGGTTTGAGAGACAATGTATATCTCGATAGTCGGTGCCGGCATAGGGCCGGCCGTTCGGCAACTCGCGCAACTATTGATTGCGCATGATTGCTCGGAAACGCGCGAAAGACTTGGGCCAAATGATTAAATATTTGCGATGGTGGTTGAATCTGTTGTCCGGCGCGCTATCATGTTTGCATTCCGGGAATGAGTTCGATGTTTTAACAGTTTGATGTTCTAACAAGGAGCACACGCATGAAAGTTGCAATTTCGTTTGCTTTGGCAATGATGTTGGCAATGGTCAGTTCAGCTAGCGCCGCCGAGTTAAAGAGCGGCCCGCAGGTCGGCGAAGAGGTCGGCGCTTTCGAAGTCATCAAGGCCGCAGGCAATCCGCACGACGGAGTCAAGGACGGCGAAGAGCTGTGCTATCGCTGCAAGTTGGGGAGCCGTCCGGTTGTGATGATCTTTGCTCGTCAGCCGAACGAAAAGTTGGCCATGCTGGTCACCGAACTTGATAAGGTCGTGGGCGCAAACGCCGAAAAGAAAATGGGATCGTTCGTGAATCTGATCGGTCACAAGCAAGAAGATGCCAAGAAGGCGGCCACGCAGTTGATCGACAAGACCAAGGCGGCCCATGTTGCCATCGTGGTGCCGACCGAGCAGAACGGACCGAAGGAATACAAACTCGATCCGAATGCCGATGTGACCGTGCTGATTTACAAGGGCGGCAAAGTCGAAGCCAACCATGCGATCTCGGCCGGTGCGCTGGACGACAAGATGGTCAAGATGATCATCAAGGACACCGCTAAAATCTTAAACTAGTCGAAGCTTTCGTCCAATAATCGCCACTTGGCGGCGATTGTCGCGGTAGTTCGAATCGTGAAATCAAGCCCAGGGATCGCCAACGATTGCAATCCCTGGGCTTTTCCATTTTGATACCTATTTGTCGAAAATAGAGATAATTTCGTTCACCTGTGATAAAACGGTTGACACGGACCGCGATGGGAAATATCTTATACACCTGACGGTTAGTCTAGTTTCCGTCATAGGTCGATAACTTTCGAGCCTATTTTTAATTTAACCATTGAGGGTCGCATGAGGTCTTATTCTATTGTCGGCATCGTGGCTTTGGTCGCGTCCTTGACCGGTTCGACTTCGTTCGGCCAATTGATTGCGTACGAAGGCTTTGATTATGCGGCAGGCGCATCACCGATCTCCTCACTAAACGGAGGCAGCGGTTGGGCGGGCGCCTACGAGGCAGGCGCACAGGGCGGAATTGTTTCGCCCGGACAAACCCGTCCCAATTTGGAGACGATTGGCAATGGGTTCACAACCCAGGGGAACAATCAAGGAGCCTTTCGAACACTGACAGGCGGTCCTTACGGTGGTGACAGCGGCACAATCTGGATCAGTGTGTTGGCGGCCTTTCCTCAAAACGAGATTCCAGCGTACGCGGGGCTATCGTTGTTTAACAACGGTGATGAAGAACTATTCATCGGCAAG
>JAYTAU010000578.1:0-7752 GCA_043737375.1 Planctomycetia bacterium | reverse complement strand
CCAGCAGTATTTGGGCTGGGGTATCGAACTTCGCAAGCTGCTGCATCCTGCGCTGTTTGTGCCCGAGACGATGCCGCTGGACCGGTTGTTGCAGTTGTTTCAAGAGCAGCATAATCAGTTGGCCATTGTGTTGGATGAATACGGCGGCACCGAGGGCATGGTGACACTCGAAGATGTCGTGCAAGAACTGGTCGGTGAGATTCGCGACGAGCATCGCCAGGACAACGCCCAGCGCTTCGTCCAGCGCGACGACCAATCGTGGCTGATCGACGGGGGCGTGAGCATCAGCGATTTCATCGAGCACTTGGACATTCGTTCGGCCAATGCCAACGAGCCGCGCGGCTTCAGCACCGTGTCGGGTTTGATCATGGATCGCCTCGGCCGAATTCCATCGATCGGCAGCACGATCGATTGGAACGGATACAAACTGGAAGTCGTCGACATGGACGGACAGCGGATCGATCGCATTCTGGCCAGCCGGTTGGAAGAGGCTGGAGGCTAGAGGCTGGAGGCTTGGGAATCGGGACTCGGGGTTAGAGACTGGGGGCGGAGTTATCGTATAAGCAACAGCGTGATGCTTAGCGGTGTGGCCACCGGCCCACGCTTTTCAATGCGGAGCGCGAAGTTTGAAGTACAGAGCGGACGCCAATCCAACAGCGTGAAAGCGTGAAAGCGGAAAGCGTGAGATGAGAGTTGCAATCGAGCGCGAACGCGAAATTTTGGCCCCTCTCGGCACGAGAGCGATTCCTTCAACTCCCTCTCCCCTGGGAGAGGCGGCGAGGAACGCTTCGGTGAGGGCCTGCAGCGAGAATACGGTAAACATTTTCGATTCGCGTCCATTCGTATCCATTCGCGGCCACTCACTTTCTCCTCCGTGGTGCAACCAACGCCGAAAGCCCAGGAATTTCTTCCTGGGCTTTCAACTCACCGGTCACATGTTTGCGTGACCTGACGGACTACTGTACGTCCGGCTGTTGCATGACACCGGCGACGAACTCGAACGGCATCTTGCGGGCCATGCTGCCATCGGCACGCAGCACCAGCAATTCGGCCTTGGTCGGAGCCATCAAGGCAACCATCGGTAGGACGATCGTGACCTTGTCCATTTCCCAGGCAACGATTTCGGCAGGCAAGGCAATTCCTCCGACTTGCACAAGTACCTGACCCTTGTCGAGACCGAGGTTCTGTCCGGCCACGACAATCGTCGTACCAGGAACCAACTGCGGCAGCGACTCGATCACCACCGGCACTTCGACAATCACTTCTTGCACAACCACGGTGCTGAAGCAGAAACCGTTGCTGTAACCAAAACCATGTCCAAAGCAAGGGAACCAGCACCAGTCGTGGCAGTGCGAAGGGCACGGATACTTCGGGTGCTTGTGCGGCGGGCAGATCGGAATCTTCGGACCCTTGCCAAAGCCAAGGTCGATCGGAAGCTTCTTGATCGGACCCTTGCCGTTGCCAATACCTGGATCAAGCGGAATCTTCGGCCCTTTGCCGTTACCAATACCTGGGTCAAGCGGAATTTTCGGTCCCTTGCCAATCCCCAGGTCGGGTAGCTTTTTCACAGGCCCGTTGCCGAGTCCCAAACCGGGAATCGTCTTAATGGTACCCACACGATCGCTGATACCACGATCGCCCAACGAGTCACGTTCAGCCAGCTTGATGCCGCCCAGCCCTAAATCCTTACGGATCGGTTGTAGCGGTGCCAACGGTTTGTTGATGACTTCGATCGGCGAGCCGCCAGGTCCCAACGGCTTGAATCCGCCGGTCCCCTTCGGAGCTTCGACGAATTTCAGATCCTGCGTTTTCTTGACACCCAGACCGAACGACTGCGATTGATGGTCAGTTACCGTCAATTTATTGCGGGGCGAACCTTCATAACCGGTATTGCCCGGATGCTTGGGCTGATACTTGGCCTGCGGAGAGCCACCCATCATCCCGATGCTGCTGGGCTTGCCGAGCGTAAACGACGGAGTTTTGTTGACCGACGACAGATTGCCCGACGAGCGGCTGACCCCACGGCTTTGCCCCTGATTTTTGTTTGGCTCGGCGGAGGCGACATTCGCGGCCGCTACCAGGCCCGCCACAGCGACGAGCAACGACGACACCTTATTTGACCAACGCATGACAGACATCTCCAAATATGATTGCACTGCATAGGCAGTTTCTGCGGGACGATGAACTCGTCCTCACGTATTGCAGAGCGTGCTACCGCGAATTGTGTTACGGAAGCCTGGAGAAGTCGGCGGAACGGGATCGGGGGTCGGGGTTGTGAGCTTATCGTGACCCACAGCCGGCTGCTTAGCGGTGCGGCCACCGGCCCACCCAGAACGGGATTCGCGAAGCGAGCAGCGAGGCTGGTTGAGTGCGAACGATTCTCGCCAGCGGCTTCTGTGCCGTTTCGGAGCTACGCAAACCACGAGTATGCCCCCGCAGTACTCCCCTCAGCCACTGGAAATGCCTCACCCTTCACATTACCCGATCCGCCGGCCCGATTTCAAATGCGATTCGCGTCGTGTGCGGCAATACGACTGGCCGGGGAACGTCCGGGAACTCCAACACGTCATCGAGCGGGCCATCATCACTTCGACGGGCAGCCGGCTGAACATCGAACTTCCGTCGCAGCCTACCAAGGCCGCTCGCTTGTCCGCGGTGGTCACCGCCGATGCCATCATGCGGACCGACGCGCAGTTCCGGCAAATCGAAGCCGAAAACATCCGCGCCGCGCTCAAAGCCGCGAACGGTAAAGTTTCCGGCCCCGGCGGTGCAGCGGAACTGCTTGGAATTAAACCAACCACTTTGGCCTCGCGACTCAAGTCGCTGAAGTTGAATCCGACGACAATTGAATCACTCGACCATAGCTGACGAAGCCCGGATCGTCAGGTGTTATCGATCCCAAGCGGTTGACATTAGGGCCGCCCGGCGATAGAGTAAGCAAATACTTACAAATTTGTCGGAGCATTCAGTGACACGACCCAGACAAACCGAAGAGCAATCAAAAAAGCTATTGCCAATCGTCTGCGAGGTCTTCAGCGAACTCGGATACCGACGAACAACAACTGCGGAGTTGGCCCAGCGGTGCGATGTTCGAGAAAATATCCTGTATCGACTGTGGCCGGACAAAAGGGCGATGTTTTTGGCGGCGATCGATGACATTTTCCAGTCTCGTGCTGAAAGATGGAGCGAAATCCTGGCGGATCGCCCCACGCCCGAAATAGCTGTTGAACGCATCATTGAGCATGAGTCGCACCATCAGGGTGGATTCGGATTTTATCGAATCGTGTTTACCGCCCTGACAGAAACCGATGACGACGACATCCGAGTTGCACTGGTTCGCATGTACAAGAGTTTTCATAAGCTCGTATGCCGCCAGGTCGAAGCGGGACGCGGATCCGGCGATCTCGAATCCGGTTTGCCGACGGCGATGGCCGCTTGGGGGTTGCTGGGGCTGGCCACAATTTCCAACATCATTCGAGAACTGAAGCTGTTGCCTCCGCGTCAGCGAGAGCGAATGTTCGCAACTGTGGCGAAGGGCCTTGTGGGTGGAGAGATTTCCTAGGTCTTTTTTTATCCAAAACGTAAGTGCTCACTTACTTTCAGGCGAATTTGCTATGGGCAATATTCAGGATCACTCATGAACATTCAACGCCTGGCTGTCGTTGTCAATCCGCAGGGCGGACGCAAACGCGGCCTCACGGTCCTGGAGAGTGTCAGCCGATATTTGCGAACGCTCGGTACCCAGGAGATTGAACCATGTCTGCTCGCGGAAAAACACCACAGACCGTTTGCAGAGGCAACACGACTGAGCGAGGTTTCGCGCAAGGTCAGACAATGGCAGCAACCATTCGTGAGTCGGCGGAGGCCATCCACGAGCTGGAGGCGTTTCGATTGCAGTCGCCCTGGTGGCTTCCCTATTGTGCCTTTGTGAAACTCGCTGATTACAAGGCTGAGCGTGCCCTGCGGACTGGACTGGCTAGCGAGTTGCCGGAAGCATGGGCTCGCCTGAAAGCGATCAGTCAGGGCTCGGGAGTCTCTTTACGGCGAATGGCTCTTTTGAATGCACTCGAGCCCGTATTATCCGACCTGTCCGGATGTGTCACTGGATTGGAAGCTGGCTGTTCCGCCGTGGCAGTGGGTCCCGATCGCAGTGGAGGCCACGGCGCCATTCTCGCCCACAACTTTGACTACCTTCCATTGGTGCAGCGGTTCTATTGCATCCGCGACGAGCGTCCGGACAACGGGTTCCGATCTCTTCAGTTCTCGATGGCTCCGATGGCAGGAGCTGTCGATGGCATCAACGAAGCCGGGTTGGCAACCACGTTCAACTACGCATACACGACAGATCGCGATCGCCCGGCGCCAACGATCTCAATGCGTTTGGCTGAGGTCCTGGCGCGGTGCCGGACCGTGCAGGATGCTTGTGATTATCTCACTCATTCGTCTCGCTGGGGAAGCGGGCGGATTATGTTGGCTGATGCCCATGGAGCCACCGCGTCGCTCGAATTAACTCCGACAAGGCACTTCATCCGCCCAGGCTCACCACACGCCATCGTCACCCATGCAAACCGGGCCTGCGGAGAACCAACGTCGGCTGTTCAGCTTGGAACGAACGCAGTTCACGGCAATCGATCTCCCCGAGCGTTACGCGGCCATCGTGTCCACTCGTCATCGGAACACCGGGAACGGGCTCTCCGCGACATCGAACAGTACGACTCACCGCTGGACCCGGATACACTCGCAAAACAGATGGCGAATCATGGTCCCGCGGAGTCGCCATCGGGGTTAACTCTCTGCATGCACAGCGATTACTGGTACACGACCGCTTGCATTCAGCTTGTGCCTGAAGCGCGCCGCCTAAGGGTTTCGTACTCAACCGCTTGCCAGGCTCAGTATACGGACTTCGTGATTTCGTGATTTGGCGACTGTCTCCCCGTGCGAGACCCTCTTCGTAACAAAGATTTAGAGACACTAGTGTCCGGCTAACCACTATCCGGATCGAATTTAGGACCGACCGAAAAATAATTTCCCGATAACGTCTGCTTTCACCGACGCGATACCTCGCTGTCACTCCCAAAGCATCGGTATCTCCACAGCTTAAAAAGAAACCGCTGACACGCGTTTGCCGTACCGCGAAGCGGTTACATCCCATAGCCCAGGGTCGCGAAGCGCACCCTGGGTAAGTAATCACCTCAGCCGTTACCCCAACGGGGTTCCATCATCGTAACAGGCCGAACAGGTCGCGTTATTCATCGCACCAGCCTTGGATGTAATCCCTTCGGGATAACCGTGGCTTAGCTCGTTGACCCTGGGTGCGCTCTCCGCGACCCAGGGCTATGAGATTTAATCCCTTCGGGATAAAGCAGTCGCCAATCGGGACAAATCCACTAGCACGCCGAATTATGTGCCGCCTTGCATAAAAACCCGGAAGTTATTTATCGGTCGGTCCTAAGTTGTCATCTTGATCGATGACCAAGGCTCCGGTCGCCTGACGCAGCCTGCAGATCGCGGTGGCTAGGCGAAAGGGTTTATCCCAATCGGCAAGAGATCACGCGGAACGGCAAGCGATCGTAACGCTCGCGTTCGGATGCGCCGGCATGGTTCCGCAATTGCTTGCCGGGTCGCGAAACAAGTTCTAAAGTTTCGCCCGCTACCAAACTGTTGATGGTTCCCGAGAGCCGCAGCCGAAGGGGCCTTTTCTTGCCCGCCCAATGGCGAAATCGGATTCGGCAAAGATGAGCATCGCCCGAATTGATTTCCATTTCGATTCGGCGGCGCATGGCCGGTGCTTGCACATCGAGTACGATATCGACAGCGAGCGTGCCGTTGCGAGGGGACTCGGGCGGAGTTTCCAAACGATACGAATCGACGAACGAACCGGCTGCGGAAGACGTGTTACCAGCGACTCGCCGCACTGCCAACTCACGATCTTTGACCCGCGCGGGAAGCCGCCGAGTTCCGATCGTCTTGCGGTGCAGCTTCACGAATCCGCGTAACACGCTGCCTAGCGGTCCCACGCGATCCTTCGGACGAACTTGAATGAGTCCCGAAACCAATCTCAGCGGATGATGGTGCGCGGCCCGGGCCAGTTGTTGCAAAAAGTCCGAAGGGATTTCAAAGCCCAATCGCTCTTGTAAATAGTGAAACGTAACCGCGGCGGGTACGGCCAACTTTCGAGACTGGATGACGTTTTGCAAGCGTTGCCAGTCGCACTTTTCAGTTCGCAGGATCATCGCAGAGTCCACCAGCCAGTCGCTATGCGTATGACCGTCGAGTCCGCCGTGCGCAATGGCCAGCGCAATTCGGTCTTCACACCGTGGAACGAGAACCGAAGTTCCGGCGAATGCGGCCGATTGTGCCGTGTCCCACAACTCGCAATCCTCCGCTTCGCTCCCTTGTCCGGGATGGAAAGGGCGACTGTGCAAATCGATATCGCCGAAGTGCCCCCTGAACATGTTGATGCCGCGCGTTGACGCCAGATGCTCGCGCAGATATTGCGGGCTTGTTCCCGGCGAGGGGTTCCAATTTTCGGCCACCAGGATGTCGAAGGCCGGAACCATGCATTCGGGCCGGACGACGACGTCGATGTCGCAGGCGACGCGATGTTTGCCGGCGGTTTCATCGACGGCTAGGCGCGATGCGCCCTTGATCAACAACAACTCGATTCCGGCCCGGCGGAGGCTGTGCAGCGACGCTTTGGCTTCTTGGACGGCCATCCGCGATTTGGTCCACAGCATCCGTTGCAGGCCGATCAATCGCGGATACGCGAGGTGATCGCGAAGTTCTTGGCCGAATCGAGCGATCACGGCCAGCCATAGGCGATGGTCGCGAAACCGAGCGTCGTCAATGTCATAGGTTGAGAGCCAACGCTGCGCGGCATCCAGGCTCCGCACATCGTCGACGCCGATGGCCGCGAGAACTAACTGGTGATGGGCGTCGACGGGATACGCCCACGACCATTTCGGTAATAGCCGCCGTAAATGCGTCATGGACTTGCGACTCCTGTTAATCGAGCGCGCTTTCGCTGCAGAGCCGCGATGGCCACCAGCACGTAGCCACGGTCTTTGGTCGCATCGCGCCCGGCCGACAGACTGTTGCACGACACGCGCCGCCGCGCCAATACGTCGGGCATGAGGGCCAATTCGAAACCGGCTTCCCGCGCCCGCGCCAGCCAATCGATCATTTCGCCCCGTTTGCCGGGAGGGTCGACGACATCGCCGACGCAATCGAAAACTTCGCGGCGGATGAGCATCGTCGATCGCCCCCAGCCGTCCTGAACCGTTTCGGCGGCGACCGCTTCACCGAATTGTTGCATGCGAGTAAAGACGCCCGAGCAATTTGGACGGAGGCGCAAGTATTCGAGTTGTCGTTCGATTTTTTCCGGCAGCCAAATATCGTCGGCGTCAATCGCGGCGATCAGCGGGGTTTCGCAATGCCGCATCCCCAGGCTCATCGCGGCACCCGGCCCTTGGTTGGATTGCGCGAGCAATTCGACACATCCGCCGAACGCTTCGACCACGGTGCGCGTGGCGTCGGTGGAGCCGTCGTCAACCACGATGACTCGCTGGGGCGCAACCGTTTGCGCCAGGGCCGATTGGATCGTCTCGGCGATGGTGAGGGCCGCATTGTAGGCCGGAATGACGACTGTGTATTGCATGGTGATTGAGAAATACTCGTTGAACAGACCTAACAGACTAATGGAGCGATCATTGCATCAAACCCTCACCGCAGCGTTACCTCGCTGCCTCTTCC
>JAYTAU010000577.1:0-3143 GCA_043737375.1 Planctomycetia bacterium | reverse complement strand
ACGATCGCTCGTGCGGCGGCGGCCGCACAACAACGCTTTCCGGGTTGGACTCTCGCCGGCTTTCATCATGGTTATGTGAATGCGGAAACATCGCCCGCAGTCATCGAACAAATCAACGACGCCGAACCGCACCTGCTACTGGTCGGCATGGGCAACCCGTTGCAAGAACAATGGATCGATCGGTATCTGTGCGAACTGAGCGTGCCGCTCTGCATGGGGACCGGCGGTCTGTTCGATCATTGGGCCGGCAACTTGCGCCGCGCGCCGCGCTGGGTGCGCCGTCTGGGCTACGAATGGCTGCAATTGCTGTTGCAACAGCCGCACAAGGCGCGGCGGTATTTGATCGGCAATCCGCAATTTCTGTGGCGGATGATGCGGAAGTGTGGTGATTGAACGTCAAACGTTAGCGGATCGGGAGTTGGGGATCGGGAGTTGGGGCTAAAATCAAACGCTTCGCTTAGGACCGGTAGAAAAATAACTTCACGATATTCTCGCCCCTCACCGAAGCGTTCCTCGCCGCCTCTCCCCAGGGAGAGGGAATAGTAAAGAAGTTATTTTCCATCCGCCGCTTAGCGGCAAGGCCGGCGGTTCGTTCGATTAATTATGCGCGCGATTCTCGCATTCGCATTTGAAATCAAGCCGGCACTTACGGTATTCTTTAGGTTGCGGCGATTGGGACCGGCGCTGTTTAGGGGCGAACGAAAAACAACTTCCTGATATTTCGGACCCTCACCCCACCCTCTTCCAGTGGGAGAGGGTGGGGTGAGGGAGTTATTTTTCGTCCGTCCCTAACCACGACTCGCAGGCATCGCAATTTGCGCGATCAAATCACGCAATATGCGGAATAAATCGCGCGGTTTTCACGGTCGTCGAATGACCGAACACTCGGCCCCGTCAGGACTAACGGAAACAAGTGCTGTCCAAAAATGTTCGATTTATTCCGCATTTTCGGGAATTTGTGACATGTCGCGGAATAAATCGATTGTTCCACACGGCTATTGCCGCATCAACGGCTACAATCAGCGAGTCTGGAGTTTAAGTCCCTACGAGACTGTTTGTGAAGCGCGCCATCTGCCTGATCGTCGATCTGCTACATTGCGGTTATCTGGGGCCGTATGGCAACACCTGGGTCCAGACTCCCGCGTTGAACCGATTGGCCTGCGAGGCCGCACTGTTCGATCGCGCGATCGTTGATTCTCCCCAGCTTGAGCATACTTACCAGGCTTACTGGACCGGAGTGCCGACTGCCCTTCACGGCGGGTTGTCGCCGGACGATCGCTGCACGTTGATGCGGGCATGTGCTGAACGTGGCATCACGACTGTGTTGATCACCGACGACACTTCAATTTACGACCACCCACTAACGGCAGAATTCTCGCAGCGCGTGCTGATCGAGGCGGACAGCGTGCCGTCAGAACGGGCAGACGATTGGACCGAGACCGCCCTAGCCGATTTTGTCGCGGGTGCTGTTGAAAGCATGGAGAGCATCGAGCGACAGTTCGGCGAATCAACTTCGAACGACGAGTCCCGGGCGGTGTTGTATTGGTTGCATACCGGCGCATTGGGTCGAACCTGGGACGCGCCGACTGAGCTTTGTAATCAGTATGCCGATGAAGACGATCCCACGCCGCCGTCGCTGGTAATCCCACCACGTTTGCACCTGACTGCCGATGCCGACCCTGACCAAATTTTGGGTATTCGTCACGCCTACGCGGGGCAAGTCACGCTCGTCGATCAATGCTTGGATGTGTTGCTCGCGGCGATCGATGAACATGCTACTCTGCGCGACGCGCTATTTGTGTTAAGTGCGCCGCGCAGTTTTCCCGTGGGCGAACATGGCCGGGTTGGGTTGGTTGACGATGCTTTATATGGCGAGTTGTTACGCGTACCATTGATCGTGCGGATGCCGGCTGAACATCGAATTGCCGATCGCAGTCAAAACCTGGTGCAGCCGGCCGACCTGTTTGCAACGCTGGCGGATTGGTTCGAACTGCCTGTCGATACGGAACATTTTTCGTCGAATTTGCCTGCGTTCGATGGACTATCGGCGCGCTCGTTGTTGTCGATGTTCGATGCTGCGCGTGGGAGTCCGGCAGCTCCTCGCGACTATCTGCTCGCGGTGAGTGCGACCGAGCAATCCGTCATGACGCCTGGCTGGTTCTTACGCGTTAGCGCGCGGGATGCGGACCAACGGCTTGAACTGTATGTCAAACCGGACGATTACTACGAAGTGAACGATGTAGCGGATCGTTGCCGCGAAGTTGCGGAAGAATTGGCAGGGCTGACGCGACGCACTACTGAAGCCACGGCACCCACCGACACGACATTCGTACTGACGGATGATGCTCGCTTGGGGCTGCCGGAATCGAGACTGCCATAACTTGACCCGAGGTCCCACTGCCCCAGTCTCCAACCTTTACCGCACATCGTACTTGCGATGCTTGCGGACCCAGGCCGGGGCCCAATCGGGAATCGTCGACCGCTGACGGATCAGCCAGTCGGGAATTTCACCAAACGGATAACCCGCGTCGGGCACGAACAAGCCGATTTCCCCCTGCGATCGATCGAGGTCGATGTCGCCGGCTTTCAGCGCCAATAACCGATTGCCCGCTCCAATGCCACCGCCGCGACGAACGTCGACCAGGGTCAGGTTTGCATCGTGTTCGATCGCGCCGGCAAACAGAATCTCATCGTTGCCGACGCGCACTCCGTTCGCCAAAGCTTCGATTTTTGGCGGCATCTTGCTTGGATAGAGTACCGTGATAAATTCTCCGGTAGTGTCGGTGCCGGTCGTCGAGAGCCGAATACCGCAAGTAGCTTCCTTGATACCGCCGCCGGCTTTCAATGCTTTTTCGAACGTCCAATCATGTCGCGAAAACTCGAACTTTACCGGCTTGGCGCAGACCACGGTCAATCGATCGAAGTCGATTCGATTCCCCATATGCTCGCAACGCTCCGACAACACATGCAAACAATAGCTGGCGTGGACCGCCGGACCGGCAAATTGATCGCGAATGACAAAATAATCGCGATCGGTATCGGCGGTCTTTGCCGTGGTTGTATGGTTGTTCCGGGCATTGCCTGCTTTGACGGCGACGATCGTGCGTCGATAGATCAACGGCTTGTCCAACTTTTGTTCCGGA
>JAYTAU010000576.1:0-7765 GCA_043737375.1 Planctomycetia bacterium | reverse complement strand
GAACACGTTGTCCGCGCAAGAGAAAAAGGATGGCTGGAAGTTATTGTTCGACGGCAAGACCACCGACGGCTGGCGGAACTATAAGCAAGACAAAATCTCGGACGGCTGGAAAGTTGCCGACGGCGCAATGGGCATGGTCAAAGGTGGCGGCGACATCGTCACCAAAGAGCAGTATGACGCCTTCGAGTTGTGGATCGATTATAAGATTTCCAAGAAAGGGAATAGCGGTTTGATGTATCACGTCACCGAAGAAGGTGGTGCTCCGTATAACACGGGTCCTGAGATCCAGATTCAAGACAACAAAGACGGCTCGGACCCGCAAAAGTCGGGCTGGCTATATCAGCTCTATAAGCCCGATACCGACGCGACCAAGCCGGCGGGCGAGTGGAACACGATGCGTATTATTATCTCGCCTGAAAAGTGCGAACAATATATGAACGGCACCAAGTACGTCGAGTACGTCAAGGGCAGCAAGGATTGGGACGAGAAAGTCGCCAAAAGCAAGTTCGGCAAGATGCCAGGATTTGGCAAAGCGACCAAGGGTTACATCTGCCTACAAGATCATGGAAATGAAGTTGCGTTTCGCAACATCAAGATCCGGCCGATCCAAGCGAAGACCGCCAGTAAATAGTTTAAGTACGGAGCGCGAAGTGCGAAGTGATTTGACTTCGCACTTCCAACTCCGCACTATCATTCACGCGCGGTCGATCGGGAAGGCGATCACTTCGTCGATGGTCTTCACGCCGGTCAAGATCATCAACAATCGATCGATGCCCAATGCCACACCCACGCATGCGGGCAAGCCGACATCCATCGCCGCCAGCAAGCGGCTTTCCTCGGGCAGCATCGGCTTGCCGTCGGCGATGCGCTGCGCATTGACGCGTGAGTTGCGCGCTCGCAAGACCGCGGGATCGAGCAATTCGTGGTAGCCATTTGCTAATTCGACACCATCGACATACAGCTCGAACCGCTCGGCAACCGCCGAACTTCCTGTGTCATCGCTGCCGGCAGGATCGCGCACTCGCGCCAGGGCTGCTTGCGACGCGGGATAGTCGTAGAGAATCGTCGGTCGTGCGCGGCCTAACTGCGGTTCGATGCATTCGGCCAATAACAGATTCAGCCAGTCGTCGCGATCGTCGGACATGCGAGTGGGCATTTGGATCTTCATTCGCTGGGCAGTCGCGGCCAGTGCGGAAGTGTCGGCGCGATGAGGATCGAGTCCAAAAGTTTTTTCGAAAGCATCGGCATAACTCAGCATTTCGCACGATCCGCGTTCGAGCAGCACCTCGGCAAATTCGGCCAACAATTTCATGCCCGCGGCCAGGTCGTCGCCGGCGCGATACCACTCGAGCAGCGTGAACTCGGGGTTATGGCGTGCGCCGCGTTCGCCGTTGCGAAAAACGCGAGCAATTTGATAAATCCGTTTTACCCCGTCCGCCAGTAGCCGCTTCATGGCGAACTCGGGCGAAGTTTGAAGATAAAGCGTACGACCGGCGTGCGGTCGTCGTGGGTCGTCGGCCAAGATGGTCGAAAACGGATCGAGATGCCGATCGATCACGATGTCGGCCGAGAGAATCGGGGTTTCGACCTCTAAGAAGTCGCGGCTGTTGAAGAACTCGCGGATCCTGGCCAGTACGTCTGCGCGCTTGCGCAAGGTGTCGAAGGTGGCAGTCGGTTGAAAGTCGTCGTCCGGCCCTCTCACCGCTCGTCCCTCGCTGCCTCTCCCGGAGGGAGAGGGGTTAGTAGACCTTGTTCGCTTGCTTCACCGCTCGTTCTTCGCCGCCGCTCAAAGAAGGAGAGGGTTTAAAAAAATTCAGCCAAGCAACCAACATCAAAGTTCCACCGGATCGGACTGCGGTTGTCGAACGGTGAGTACGGGGCAATGTGCCCGGCGCACCACCACCTCGGCGACGCTGCCCATCAGCAGCCGGCTAAGGAACGTTCGACCATGCGTACTCATCACGATCAAGTCGACTTGCTCTTCTTTGGCGACGCGCACGATCTCGGTCGCAGCATCGCCGATGGCCAATCGTCTCACGACCGGAATGCTGGGGTCGGGCAAAACAACCCGCTCAAGCATGCGCTCCACCGGTTCGACATTCAACTCGGGCACGCCATACACAGCTTCGCCGCCGCCGTATGGTAGCGGCGGTTCCTCGACATGCAACAGGATGACGGTCGCGCCGGACCCACGCGCCAGCGCTGTGACCTGCGGCAGCACCGCGTCACTGGACGGTGAAAAATCGGTGGGTACCAGAATTTTGCGAGCCAGCATGATTGGGGGTCCTCGCAACAGAGTGAGAGTTGCCATGTGTTCAATGTGATTATAAACGAAGCACAACCCGTTGTCGCACAACTCGCCGATAACATGCTCGGAGTACGTAGTAGAAGTTGGCATCCATGGATATAATTATGCCATGACTCCAAAACTGACCGCCGAACAGCTAAATGCCCTCAATGAAGCTGAGGGGCCCGTGTCCGTGGAAGACGCACTATCCCATCGAAGATACTACATTGTCGATGAGGCGATGCTCCACAATTTGCGGCATCAAGGCGATTTAGCTGCGATTCGCGAGGGCATCGCGGACGTCGAAAACGGCAGAGTCGCACCGCTCGCTGAGGTCGTCGCCCGCATTCAGGTCTCTATCGACTCGCCCTGATCTCCGGTAGAATCACGCTTCGGATGCGGAAGCTGCGCAATGGTGAGCCCCTTCTTTTCATTCCGCATTCCCCACTCCGCATTCCCCACTTGTGTTCCATGGCTTTTCCTCAAATCGTGATCGTCGGCCGGCCGAATGTCGGCAAGTCGAGCCTGTTCAATTGGCTGGCCGAAAAGCGATTGTCGATCGTTGATCCGACATCCGGCGTCACGCGCGATCGCATGGCCTATCTGATGCACGAATCGGATCGCTACTTCGAGATTGTCGATACCGGAGGCATGGGGGTCGAAGACATCGACAACCTGACAGCCGATATCGAGCATCAAATCCAAACGGCCATCGAGTTGGCCACCTTGATTTTGTTTGTGGTCGATACCAAAGACGGCGTGGTCCCACTCGACATTACCGTAGCCGAGCGGCTGCGACACGTCGGCAAGCCGGTGCTGGTACTGGCCAACAAAACCGACGATCGAGTCTATGACAACCTGGCGGCTGATTTTTTTCAACTCGGTTTCGGCAAGCCGCTGCCGGTCAGCACGTTGCAAAACCGCAATCGCAACGAACTGCTCGACGAGATCATTCGCAGTCTGCCGCCGCGTAACATTGCCGATGAAATTCCGGCGGAAGCCGTGATGAAAGTCGCCATCGTCGGGCGTCGCAACGTCGGCAAGAGTACATTCGTGAATTCCGTCGCGCAATCCGATCGGGTGATCGTCAGCGAGGTGCCCGGCACGACGCGCGACAGTATCGACGTGCGGTTCGAATTGGACGGCAAACCGTTCATCGCCATCGACACGCCGGGACTGCGAAGAACCAAGAGCATTCAGACCGATATCGACTACTACGGTATGCACCGCGCGCAGCGCAGCATCCGCCGCGCCGATGTCGTGTTGATGTTCTTCGACTCGGCCGAACCGATCAGCAAGGTCGACAAACAATTGGTCGATTACATTCGCGAGAATTACAAGCCGTGCGTGTTCGTGGTCAACAAGTGGGACTTGCTGGCCAAGACCATCCCGACCGAGGATTGGGTCAAATATCTGCACGATACGTTTCGCAGCATGCACTACGTACCGATCGCATTCATCACCGGTAAGACCGGCAAAAACGTCAAGGCGCTGCTCAACCACGCGCAGATGTTGTACAAACAAACCTCGCATCGGGTGAGCACCAGCGAAATCAATCAAGCCGTTCGCGCGGCGATCGACGCCAATCCGCCGCCGATGCACAGTCAAGGCCGCGGTAAGATTTTCTACGCCACTCAAGTCGATGTCAGCCCGCCGACGATTGTGTTGTTTTGCAATAACCCGTTAGCGTTTTCGCAACCGTATCGACGTTATTTACTGACCGCGCTGCGCGATCAGTTACGCATTAGCGAAGTGCCGATCAAGCTGTATCTGCGACGTCGCGACGAAGCCCACGCACGGCGTAGCGGCGGTTTTGCCGATGGCGAGGGATTGGACGAACAGGGCGGGCTCACAGGAGCCATGCTTGAAACCCCCAGCGATGACTTCGACAGTCGCGGTGATTACGCTGACGACAATGATGCGTTCGATGATTTTGACGAAGGGGGCCTGCTGGATGACGGTTTGATCGAAGACGATCCGATGGACGATGACTTGGTCGCCGAAGGCGAGAGCGACGGCAACTCCGCCGAGCAAGATATTGTTGAAGACAGTGGTAAGTGAGCCGAGCTTGTCGATTTCGGCTCAAGTATGAGACGGTAAAGCCGCCGGCGACGGCTTGAAAAAGCAGAGTCTCGATCAGCTCGCTTCGAAGCACTGGCAATGCCGGTGTCACACAGATAATATATTAAGTTTCCCACCGGTCGTTACGGGGCGCTTCCGGCATATCGTTTCCGTTCCTTGTTGCGTTGTCTGACTGACATCAAGCCGATACATGACCACTGATCAAAACCAGGCCGAGCAATCCACCACTTCCGCCGGCGACGAACCCGGCAAGCCACGATCCAATATCAAGATCGGCACGCAGCGGCCCGGGGTTGCCGTTCCCAAGCTGCCTCCGCGCACGCAGACGAATTTTACGACAACCGATCCGGATGCGCTGCCCCCAGCGGTACCGGTTCGTACAGCAAGCACGCCAGTGGTAAGTGCGCCGGCAAATTCGAACGATACTACTTCGAACGGAGCAACTCCGAACGATACGGCTATCGAGTCTGCGCAAGCTGAAACGCCTTCGGTCGTTGATTCGACACTCGACACAACTTTACCTGCCGTCACCCCCGCGCAACCGTCGCCGGTCGAGTTTCGTCCCAAGCCGGCGCCCATGGCCAAGAGTAATGCCAAGAAGCGCGATGGCGACGACTTTGTGCAATCGGGCCCCAAAGTCACGCCGCCGAACTTGCGGGCCGCGTTGTCCGACGAACTCGAACGCGAATTGGCCGAATCGCTGGGCGACATGTCGCTCGAACAGGTTCTCGCTGCAGAAGACAAGCAGACCAATGTCGCGCTAGAGCCTGAGATGAAAGTCAAAGCACGCGTCGTTCGCGTGCATCGCGACGATGTGTTCGTTGAACTTCCTGGCATGCAACAGGGCGTGGTCAACATCAAGCAGTTTACCGAGGCCCCGGCCGAAGGGACGGTGCTGGAACTGATGATCGGCCGTTACGACGCCGACGAAGGACTGTACGAACTGACGAAGTTGGCCGGCGCGGTCGATGTGGGCGATTGGTCGGATATCTCCGAAGGCATGATCGTCGAGGCAAAAATCACCGGCTCGAACAAAGGTGGGCTGGAATGCGAAGTCAACCGACTGCGCGGCTTCATTCCGGCCGGGCAGATCTCGCTGTATCGCGTTGAGAACTTCGAGGAGTTTGTCGGTCAGAAGTTCAACGTCGTCGTGACCGAGGCCAATCGCGATCGCCGCAATCTGATTCTCAGCCGGCGCGGCGTGATGGAGCGCGAGCAGGCTGCGGCCAAAGAACAACTAATGACCGAACTGGCCGAAGGCCAAGAGCGCGAAGGCATTGTCCGTAGCGTGCGCGACTTCGGCGCGTTCGTCGATCTGGGCGGAGTCGACGGCATGCTACACGTCAGCCAACTCAGTTGGGGTCACGTCAAACACCCCAGCGAAGTGCTGACGGTCGGACAAAAAATCAAAGTCAAGATTCAACGCATCGACCCGGCCACCGGCAAGATCGGGCTGTCGTATCGCGACACGTTCGAAAGCCCGTGGGCCACGGCTGCGACCAAGTATCCCATCACGGCGACAGTCGGCGGCACTGTGACCAAAATCATGGAATTCGGCGCATTCGTGCGGCTGGAAAACGGCATCGAAGGGTTGGTACACATCTCGGAACTGTCGCACAAGCGAGTCTTCCGCGTCAGCGACATGTTGAAAGAAGGCCAACAGGTCGAAGCCAAGGTACTCTCGATCGATGCTGAAGCACAGCGAATGAGCCTGTCGATGAAGGCGCTTGAAGCCCGCATCGAACCGGTGAAGAAGGCCGGTTCGCAAAGTGCCGCCGAGCCCGAGGTTGAAGAAGCTCCGCTGCCACCGATCGCTAAGCACAAAGGTCCGCTCAAGGGCGGAATCGGCCGCGGTAAGGGTGGCGAGCAGTTTGGGCTGCGGCTGTGAGAAGTGAGGGACGAGGATCGAGGGGTGAGCTAGGAAAGATTTCCGTTATGGCTTTGCCGTCGCTATCAATTTGGCTGCTTAGCGGTGAGGCCAACGGCACACCCTTATCTTTGCAGCACAATCGTCGATCGTGCGGATGATTAAGCTAAACGCGCGTCAGCAAAAACTTCCAGCGGTTGTCATCCTGCCGATCGCGAACCAGTTGCACGATGCCTTGTACCCGGTCGCCAGTCAGCGACGCCATCAACTCAAACGGCGTTTCGCTCACCAGTTCGTAGTTGCCTGAGTCCCATAGTACAACACGACCGCGATTATTAGACACTGGTCCTTCGTAGTCGAGATACGCCATGCGATGATCGGCGAGTGCGATTGTCGTTTGCACCGTCTCGGCAGTCGGCGGTTGCGGAAGTTCCCAACAGCGAAGCGTCTCGCCCATTTCGAGCATCAGGTCCCAATGCCGACCCGGCTTGTAGCTCTCGCTGCCGGTGTGTTCGAGTACAACGTATCGCGGCAATGGCATGGCCTTATTTCGAAACTACTAATCGAATCAATTTACTCGAGTCGTTCCACGGAGTAAGTTCGGAATGAAGAGCCGCGAATGGATACGAATCGACGCAAATGGGAGAAGAAGGTAGAAAATATTGTAGCTGGAATTTTCACGACGCGCGGCCCAACGGTTTCGTTTTTTCCGTTTACCTAATTCGCGTTAATTCGTATCCGTTCGCGGCTAAACTATTGCGCCTGTTTAACGGTCGACTTGAATCTACAAGACTTGCGTCGTCTCTTCGACCAAAATCGGTTGCTTAACCGTTTCGCTGGTTACGCTGGATTGTAGCGCGGTAGCGCCGGCGCGATTGGCTTTCACCCTGACCTCATACGTCATGGTTTCGCCCGGTTGCAATACGGCGATGGGATCGAAACGAATCACGCGCCCATCGAGCCGATGTTTGGCGGGCGACTGCACGACTTGTTGAATATCCAAACTTTCAGGCAGCGTGACCGACAACGCCACTTGCCGATCAGTCGTGGTACCTTCGTTTTTTACCAGCACGACATAGTTATACACGGTGCCAACCCGCACGGGGTCGGCGCGATCGGCAACTTTGAGCGATAACTTCGCACCTGTTCCCAACGGCTGAAAACCTGGGGGCGCGACTTGCAAACAAACTTCGTCGGCGAAAGTCAGCTCGCCGCCGTCGGTGACTTTGACAAGAGAGCAGGTGCTTTCGCTCACCTCGGTTGCTACGTAGTTCACTTCGAACACGCGTTGCTTGCCCGGCAGCAGCGGTTCACGAATATTCCAGACAAGTTGACCGTTAGCGAACTCGGCACCTTCGGTCGCGTCTTTGGCGCGAATGCCGCTCTGCGCCGATTCGATGACTTGAAACGACGGAATCGGCACTTCGCCGGTGTTCGTAACCACGATCGTAAATCGCGCCTCTTCGCCTTGGCGCATCAATTTCGGCCCCGTCTTTTTCAGCGAGATCGAGGGCTTTTTTGGCGCGGCT
>JAYTAU010000575.1:0-3150 GCA_043737375.1 Planctomycetia bacterium | reverse complement strand
TTCGCAGCAAGACCACGTGGCAGCGGTAGCGCGATAGACCTCATGCGGATCGCAAATCTGACGTTGTATCAAGTTCGGATTCCGCTTCGCCGTCGGGTCGAACATGCCTCGGCCAGCCGCGATTCCAGCGATAACATTTTCGCGCGCTGTAGTTTGGCCGACGGCACCGAAGGCTGGGGCGAAGGAGTGCCGCGCGACTATGTGACCGGCGAAACGCCGGCCGGCGCGTTTCAACAACTCGCGGCGACTCCACTCGCGCAACAACTTTCGCTCGACTGTGCGAACTGGCAGGACGTCGTCAAACTGTGCGATCGAATTCGGCCGGCACCCGTCGCAGACGATCCGCGCGGTTGCCACGGCAACGCGTTGCGGTGTGCGATCGAGCTGAGCGTACTCGACGCCTTCGGACGGCTGTTCGAACAGCCGGTCAGTAAGCTGGTCGATGCGCTCGCCGAGCTGTCGCCGCTGCTGGAATCTCGGTCTTGGGTGCGTTATTCCGGAGCGATTGTCACATCGAATCCGCGCCGTGCCGTGATCAGTGCGATCAAGATGCGGGTCTATGGATTCACGCACTGTAAAGTTAAAGTGGGAATGAGCGCGATGGATGACGTTGCGCGATTACGCAAAGCGCGCCGCTGGCTAGGCCGATCGATGGATATTCGTATCGACGCCAACGAGGCCTGGCGCGGCGACGAAGCGGTCGCTCGCATCGAACCGCTGCTGCCGTTTAACATCTCATGTGTCGAGCAGCCCGTATCCCATGAAGAAGTCGAATCGCTACGGAATTTTCGCAAACAATTGCCGGTCGCGGTCATGCTCGATGAATCGTTAACCGGAGAGTTTGACGCGCGCCGCGCAATCGAACAGCAGACTTGCGACGTGTTCAACATTCGACTGTCGAAGTGCGGCGGCTTTATCGGCAGCTTGCGACTAGCGTTGTTGGCACAACAAAACGGCCTAGGCTATCAGTTGGGTTGTCACCCTGGCGAGTCGGGAATTTTGTCGGCCGCCGGGCGACACTGGGCTTCGTCGGTCAAGAACATTCGTTACCTCGAAGGCTCGTATGATCGTCATTTGGTCCGGCAGTCGTTCACCAACGAAGATTTGACGTTCGGCTACGGTGGCTGGGCTCAGGCACTGACGCAGCCTGGATTGAGTATTCATGTCGACCGACCGGCGATCGAGGCCGGCTCCAGCCGCCAACAATCGATTTCATGTGCGTAATAGGTCTTAAAAGATGATCGATGGTATTTCCAATTCCGAAGGCGTTGCCAATCGTGCCTATCGACCGCGTATTGCGCAGTACACCGCGGCCGACGGTTATCGCGGCTTTGTGCGGATCTGGGAAGTGGAACAACCGTTGGCGCGTGTGATTTTCCTGCACGGTATTATCAGCCACGGCGGCTGGTATGGGAGCAGTTGCGCACACTTGGCCAAGGCCGGCTTCGAAGTTCATTTTATCGAACGGCGGGGATCGGGCCTGAATGTTGCAAATCGCGGTGACGTTGATGTGTGGACAACCTGGCGCGACGATGTCGAAAACTACCTGCGATCGCTAGGTTCAGATCTTCCCCGAATATTGTTAGGAATTAGTTGGGGCGGAAAACTCGCCGCGGCAGTGGCAATTCATGGACCGCAGTTGCTCAACGGTGTTGGGCTGATATGTCCCGGGCTGTACGCGAAACGGGGTGCTGGACGATTGCAACGCGAGTTGGTACGGTTCGCCGCATTCACTCCGCTACGCAACTGCGAAGTTACGATTCCCTTGCAAGATGCGGCGTTATTTACGGATAGTCCGATCTGGCAACGATTTATCGATCGCGACTCGCTGGCGATCCGCCGCATCACGCTGCGATTTGCCAGAGCCGATCAAAAAATGAACGAATTCTTAGTCTCCTCGGTCCAACCTATTTCGGTACCATTTCTGATGATGTTGGCCGGAAAAGATCGTATTAGCCACAATGCACAGCTGCGAACCTTTTTCGAAAAACTTAATGCACCGGTGAAGCAGCTGATTGACTATCCAACCGCCGCACACACCTTAGAATTCGAGGGTGATTCGATCTCGTACCTTCAAGATTTAACCAATTGGATGATTAGTTGCACTAATACAAGGGTTGCAACGGGGTAAGAGGGTTACAACGGTGTGAAATGGATGAAAACCCTTGAATAATGAGGCAAGGCCGACTATTCTCGCCTTATATCGCTACGCGGCTATCTTGGCCTGCATAGCATTTGCAAAGCGACCTAATACATGTTGACTATGCAAGCTTGGCACGGTGCTTAGAGGATTCTTGCGACCCTGGCCTTGGACGGGCTGTAACTACTTAATCGACTTCGATCAACATTCGTTGTCCATGTACAGTAATGCCGTTCACCCTTCCTGATTAAGTCAAGCAACCGCGCGACGATCGAGCTTTGGCAGACTACCGCTGCCTGGCTTCGGCGGCTCTGGTTTGTTGCCGCGCATTTCCGTCAGACGAATCACCGGCCCGATTGTTCGGCCGGTCAGAGGTATTGCCATGTCAAATGGACGTTCGTGGACAAAAACGACATCAATGAATCCGCTTTTATCCATCGACGAGATCCGCGAATGGTTGCGCGAAAAAGTTGCGACGCGGGCTATGATTCCGATTGAGCAGGTCGATAGTCAACAACCGCTCGATCAGTTGGGCCTGGATTCGGTAGCGGCCATTGAGTTGTCGAGCGATTTGGAAGAATGGCTCGGCATCCGCGTATCTCCGACCCTGGCCTACGACTATCCCACGATCGATGCCATCGCGTCGTATCTGACGAGTCGACTCAATCCTATAGCGGAGACGTACGTTCCGCACTCCACGCAATTCTCGTCCGAGCCGATCGCCATCATTGGAATTGGTTGCCGCTTTCCCGGCGGTGCCAACGATCCTGCGTCGTTTTGGCAACTGTTGCAAGCGGGTCGCGATTGCATCGGCGAGATACCGCCCGAACGCTGGAACCTCGACGAATACTACGACGCCAATCCGGCGGCACCGGGGAAAATGACGACGCGCTGGGGCGGCTTTGTCGACAACGTCGATCAATTCGACCCGTTGTTTTTCGGCATCTCGCCGCGTGAAGCAACCAGCATGGATCCGCAACAGCGACTGTTTTTGGAGGTGGCCTGGGAAG
>JAYTAU010000574.1:0-3154 GCA_043737375.1 Planctomycetia bacterium | reverse complement strand
AACGTCAGGTCGACACCATTCATTCACTCGGCATCATTCTACCGGTCGTCGAGTGGGTGTTCATTTTTCTGCCGTTGATCTTTCACGCGGCTATCGGCTGGGCTGTGATCAAGGGCGCGGTCGTCAACGTCAGCGCTTACCAATACACGGGCAATATTCGCTATACGCTGCAGCGCGCGACGGGCATGATCGCGTTCTTTTTTATCATCGGCCACATCTGGCACATGCATTGGATGATGGCCAGCTTCGGCGGCGGGAAGTTCGATCCGCATCATGCAGCCTCATCGGCGGCTACGGCTCTCGCTCCGCTGTGGGTACAAATCGCTTATGCAGTCGGCGTGGTCTCGGCCGCATATCATTTGGCCAACGGCATATGGACTTTCGGCCTGACCTGGGGCATTTGGACCAGTGTACGTGCCATGCGTGGCGCCAGCATCGCGTGTCTATTATTTGGGGTTGCGCTAGCGACGGTGGGCTTGAGTGCCCTGGTTGGAATGAGAAATATCGATGTTCCCTCAGCGCGTGAAGTCGAAACCCGCATCCACGAGGAAAATCGAAGAATAAAAGGCGAACGGGTCGAAAGCGAATCGCTAAACGAGCCGCCGTCGATCACCCCATCGCAAGATCCGACCCGCAAGTGAGTGAACAGCGAGAAACTTCTGCCGATGGAACTTGTATGTTGATGCTCGCAAGTCAGTCCGATTGAAGCGAGAGAATTTCTAGAGCCCAGCGTTTTAAGCCCAACTTTTAGATCATGGCAAACGAGCGAGTGATGATTGTCGGCGGCGGGTTGGCCGGGTTGGCTGCCGCGATGAAGTTGGCCGAGCTCGGCATCAGCGTCGATCTGATGAGTTTGACGCCCGTCAAACGCTCGCACAGCGTCTGCGCACAAGGGGGCATCAACAGCGTCAACAATGTCACCCGCCAGCAGGGTGACAACGAGTGGCTGCATCTCGACGACACGGTGTACGGCGGTGACTTTCTCAATCATCAGCCGCCGGTCAAGGAGATGACCGAGTGGGGCCCGCGCATTATCGACCTGATGGATCGGCTCGGCGTGCCCTTCAATCGCACGCCCGAGGGCTTTCGCGATCAGCGGCGGTTCGGTGGCACGCTATTTAAACGAACCGCGTTTGCCGGTGCCACGACGGGCCAGCAATTGCTCTACGCGCTCGATGAACAAGTCCGGCGTTGGGAAGTTGCCGGAAAGATTCGCAAGTACGAGTTCTGGGATTTTCTCGGACCGATTCTCGACGATAGCGGCATCTGCCGCGGCTGCGTCGGTCAAGATATGGTTTCGATGGAGATTCGGGCTTTTCCAGCCGACGCGCTGGTGGTTGCCAGCGGTGGGGCGGGGCTGATTTACGGCCGCTCGACGATGTCGATGGCCTGTACCGGCAGCGCCGCGAGCCGCTGTTTTCAGGCTGGCGCCAAGTACGGCAACGCCGAGTTCATTCAGGTCCATCCGACCGCCGTGCCCGGTGCCGACAAATTGCGGCTGATGAGCGAAAGCGCCCGTGGCGAAGGGGGCCGCGTTTGGGTACCACGCAAACCGCAGGACCCGCGCGCGCCGAAGCAAATCCCGGAGCCCGAGCGGTATTATTTTCTGGAAGAGCGTTATCCGAAATATGGTAACTTGGTCCCGCGCGATATCGCCACACGCGAGATTTTTAACGTTTGCACAGCAGAGGGACTGAGCGTCGAAGCCGATCGGCTGGCCGTCTACTTGGATCTTACGCACATTCCGCGCGCGACGCTCGATGTCAAACTGGGTGGCATTCTGGCGATCTACGAAAAGTTTCAAGGGGTTGATCCTCGCGATGAGCCCATGAAGATTTTCCCAGCCGTGCACTACTCGATGGGCGGGTTGTGGTGCGATTACGAACGTAGCAGTAGCGGCGGTTTGGTCATCGGTTCGCCGCGCAATCAAGTGACCAACATTCCAGGGCTATACGCCATCGGCGAATGCGACTACCAGTATCACGGAGCTAACCGGCTGGGAGCGAATTCATTGCTAAGTTGCATCTTCAGCGGATTGATCGTGGCGCCGGGCATCGAATCAGCCATCAAGGGGAGCAAAACGACTGCCTTCGGATTGCCCGCGTCGGTGTTCGACAAGGCTCAACAGCAGCATCAACAATCGCACGACAAACTTCTCGGTCGTTCGACGGGTCGTGAGAACCCTTACTTGCTGCATCAGGAACTCGGCGTGGTGATGACGACGACCGCGACGGTCGTGCGCGTCAATGACCGGCTTCGCGAAGCGTATGCCAAGGTTCAAGAGCTTGAAGATCGCGCTCGGCATTGCTCATTGTCCGACACCGGCAACTGGACCAATCAGAACGTGATCTTTACCAAGTCGCTGCGCGACATGTTTCCGCTGGCCAAAACAATTCTCAAAGGGGCGTTGCAACGCGACGAATGCCGCGGGGCGCACTTCAAGCCCGAGTTCGCCATGCCCGGTATCGATGCGACCGACCCTGTCGAAAAGCGTCGCGAGGCTGAAGCTTGGTGCGATCGCTTCGAACAGAACACGAGTAAATGGCTCAAGAGCACGGTAGCGACTCTGGGTGCCGACGGCGAACCGCAACTCGCTTACGAAGATGTCGACACTTCGCTGATTCCGCCACGACCGCGATTGTACGGCCTGGTTGGGGGCGAAGAGATCGAAAAGGTTTGGAAAGAGCGGGCTGCGAAAACAGCCGCGAGTACCGCCGGCGAACAGTCGAAAAACGAGAATAGCAACGGCGCGAAGTCGGGCGCGGTAAAAGTCGCCGCCACGAGCAGCTAACGAGGACGAGACGCTTTTTAATCACGACTCATTTGAGTAAAAGGATTAGCCGCGAATGGATACGAATAAACGCGAATCAAGCAAGCAATTTCTAACCAACTTGCGGGCGGCCGGGTTTATCCCGGCTGTCCTGACGCTGCTGTGAGATTGTGTTGGACACTTCAATTTCTATCCATTGGCTTATCAGGTCATTGCTTTAGGCGGTTACTCCCAAATTCATTTGCATTTATTCGCGTTCATTCGTATCCATTCGCGGCCATTTCCTTCCGATATTTTGAACAAAAATGTCCGACTTGCTTCGTTAATTTTTTCAGCCCTCCGATGAACATGGCTCAATCAACTGCTACTCCCTCCCTTTTGCCG
>JAYTAU010000573.1:0-3155 GCA_043737375.1 Planctomycetia bacterium | reverse complement strand
AGGTCGCTGTGCGCTTGGCGGCGGTGGACGACTCGGACGCCAAGCCCCTGACGATCGCCAGCGCCGTCGCCGATTTCAACCAAGCGAATTGGGAAATTTCCAAAGCGATCGACGGCAAGCCCGAGACCGCTTGGGGAATTTATCCGGAAGTGAGCAAATCGCACGCGGCCGTATTCGTGCTGAGCGAGCCGATTGGGCGCGAAGGCAAGTCGCGGCTAACGGTAACGCTAAAGCAATTGCACGGCGAAGGGCATTTGATCGGTCGACCCAGGATCTCGATAACTTCCGCGGCGAGTCCCGGATTAGCGGAGCCGATGCCGGCCGAACTGGCGAAAATTTTTGAAACGCCGCAGGACGCGCGCTCGTCCGAACAAAAAACACGGCTAGCGCGGCACTTGCTGTCCTGGCAGATCGATCGCGACCTAAGCAGCCTTCCGCCTACACAGCTTGTGTATGCCGCCGCCAATCGGACCGTGTCGAACGGCGTACCCATTACTCCCCCCGCCGAGCCGCGCAGCGTTCATGTCTTACGGCGCGGCGATATCAACCAACCTCTGGAAGAAGCGGCGCCTGGGACGCTTTCTTGCGTCGAGGGATTGGCATCGCGGTTCACGCTGGCAGACCCGAAAGACGAAAATTCGCGCCGGGCGGCTTTGGCAAAATGGTTGATCGACCCCCAAAACGTGTTGGTGTGGCGATCGATCGTGAACCGGGTGTGGCACTACCATTTTGGCCGCGGAATCGTCGATACGCCGAACGACCTGGGCAAGATGGGCGGCGCGCCTTCGCATCCAGAACTGCTCGATTGGCTGGCCGTGGAGTTCCGCGATAGCGGCGGTTCGCTCAAGCGGCTGCACAAGCTGATCGCGATGAGCGAAACCTATCGGCAGTCATCGCGAAGCAATGCCGAGTATACGCGCGTGGACGGCGACAACCGGCTATTGTGGCGGATGAACGCCACGCGGCTTGACGCCGAGGCCATCCGCGATTCCATATTGCAAATCAGCGGAAAGCTCGATCTGACGATGGGAGGACCATCCGTCAAACAGTTCACCGAATCGCCGGGCATTCATGTGACGCCTAACGTCGATTATCAGAGCTTCGACATCGATTCGCCGGTGCAGTATCGCCGTTCGATTTACCGGTTTTTGTTTCGTACGCTGCCCGATCCGTTCATGGCTTCGATGGACTGCCCTGACGCATCGCAGTGGGCGCCCACGCGCACCACTTCGGTCACGGCATTGCAGGCGCTCTCCATGCTGAATAATCGCTTCGTGGTGCGGCAGAGCGAGCACGCGGCGGGGCGTCTGGCGCAAATGACGCCGGATCCGGCCGAACAGGTTCGGCTATTGTTTCAGTTTGCCGTGCTAAGAAATCCGGAGCCGGTAGAGTTGCAGCATTGGCAAGCCTACGCGGCCAAGCACGGTTTGGCGAACGCCTGTCGGATGATGTTTAATGGCAATGAGTTTATTTTTGTGAGATAGCAATCGGATAGGCGCCGATACCCGATCCGCGAACCGGATTTTGAACTGCAAATCGCCAAAGCGCTTCGTGCTAGAAACTGAATACGCTGCAAAACATGCTCAACACTCATCGTACTACTCGTCGTGAAATGCTTGCCCGGCTTGGGGGCGGCTTTGGCAGCTTGGCCCTGACGCATCTGCTCGGGCAAACGGGCGCGCTGGCGGATACGTCTGCCGCGGACCTGGGCGGAGGTTTGCATCACCGGGCAAAAGTCAAACGCGTCGTGCAACTGTTCATGAACGGCGGCGCGAGCCCCATGGACACTTTCGACTTCAAGCCGCGCCTGAATGAGTTGCACGGCCAGGTGTTCGACCCCGGGGCCGGCCTCAAGGTTGAGTCTGTCACCGGTTCGCCCGGCTTCAAAGTTCTCAAGAGCCCGTTCGAGTTCAAGCAATACGGCCAAAGCGGCCGCTGGGTGAGCAGCGTCTTTCCGCATCTGTCCGCATGCGTCGACGACATGGCGTTTCTAATGTCGATGGCCTCGAAGACCAACGTCCATGGGCCAGCCAGTTACATGCAGAATACGGGATTTGTGCTGCCCGGATTTCCCAGCCTGGGTTCTTGGATGAGCTATGGATTGGGCGACCTTTCCCAAAATCTGCCGACGTTTGTGGTGATCCCCGATCCGCGCGGACTGCCGTACAACAATCAAGGCAATTTCTCGTCAGGCTTTCTGCCGGCCCGAAATCAAGGCACGATTATTCGTCCGCACTTGCCGAACCCCGTCGAGGACTTGTTTCCGCCTCGGCAGGCGTCGCATATCAATGCCGACAGCGAACGTGAGGGACTGGAACTCTTAGCGGCGGCGAATCGCGCCGACGAAGCTCGCAATCCCGGCGACTCGCGCCTGGAAGCGCGCATTACGTCCTACGAGCTTGCCGCGCGCATGCAGCTTAGCGCGCCCGAGACGCTTGATCTATCCGGCGAGTCGCCCGAAACGCTCACGCTCTACGGCGTCAACGAGAAGCCGACAGAAGCGTTCGGTCGCAACTGTTTGATCGCGCGACGCATGCTGGAGCGCGGCGTACGGTTCGTCCAGGTATGGAGCGGCACGGGGGGCCCCACGAACAATTGGGACAACCACGGCAATATTGCCGCCGAGTTGCCGAACATGGCCGCCCAGACCGACAAACCGTGCGCCGCGCTGATCAAGGATTTGAAAGCGCGGGGTATGTTCGAGGACACGCTGATAATCTGGACCACCGAGTTTGGCCGGATGCCGTTCAGCCAGGGCACGGCAGGCCGCGATCACAACGCCGGCACGTTTGTCTCTTGGCTCGCGGGCGCGGGAATCAAAGGCGGAGCCGCTTACGGCGAAAGCGATGAATGGGCATGGAAATCCCTCAATCCCACTTGGTGCTACGACTTACACGCGACAGTGCTGCATTTGATGGGGATCGACCACACCCGGCTGACCTACCGGCACAACGGCGCCGACCGCCGGCTGACCGATGTGCATGGCCATGTCATTCAAGAAGTTCTGTCTTGAGTTCTGGGAACGCTAACTCCGGTTTTCGGCCCGGCTCAAGCGGCCGGCGATCGTCCTCCCGGCAGGATTGCCAGCCAGAATGAACCCGCTGATGAGGCCTGATTCCTCGGTATCCCCTGGTGCGGGCAGATTCAACCGGGCG
>JAYTAU010000572.1:0-3159 GCA_043737375.1 Planctomycetia bacterium | reverse complement strand
TTAAAGACTTGTTCGATATGGACCGATCGAGGCAGTTGGCCCAGAACAAAACCGTCAAGTTCGGCATCCTCGTAGCGAACCCAGAGATATT
The DNA here is from genome assembly GCA_043737375.1 of Planctomycetia bacterium. Lineage (GTDB taxonomy): Bacteria > Planctomycetota > Planctomycetia > Pirellulales > JALHPA01 > JAWXCH01. The sequence continues at coordinate 3,068 of JAYTAU010000572.1, read as the reverse complement.
CCCAGCCACGCTTGTCAACGCCGGTGATCGAGCCGATCGTTTGATTAGTGCGGTTTTTGGCAGCGGCGAAGCGAAGACTGAATTGCCACTCTTCGTCGCCTCGTTGGCCTCCGCCCGCTCCCATGAACTTGACTTCGCCACGCTTGAAATTAAACGTCTTGCCTTTGATCTGGACTTTCCAAGGAGCATTGTTCGTCGATGGCGACGCGTCGTAGAGGTATTCGATGTATTGACTGGTCACGTCGGCGTCAGCCATGTAGCGTTCGATCGTAAAGGCGAAAAGCGAGTCTTCGATATCAAGGCCACCGATTTGCCCGTCGTTGACATTGATTGCGCCCTCGAAGTTTGGGACATCTCGACCAGATGGGCCGTAGTTCGCAATATTCTGTAAGCTCTGCGTGATCTGTCGCGTGCCACCGCTGGTGTCAAATCTGAACGTGTTGTCGCCGGCTTTCGGCTGAGACGTTTTTGCATAAGGCGCATACTTGACGTTGGCGAACCAAACTCCGCCGCCCGGCGTGTCTTTTTCGTAGCTTTCGTACTTCAGTCCGGCGTACTCGGCCGGAGCGGTTGACGCGATCAAGGCATCGACGTCCAAGTCGTCCTCGGTGCCGATGATCGCATAGCGCAGCGTGCGTTCGGCTTGCGGGCCTTCGGAACCGACGCGAGAGTTGAATAGTTCGTGGATGGTTGCCATTAGAATGGTTGTGGAGTTTTCTGAGATTGAAGAGTAGCCGGCAACTACTGCCCGAAGACGAGCGGCGGCGGCATTTTTTCCTTGATCGCTTGCAGGAAGCCGTTCGCTTTCTTTTGTTCATCAAGCTGCTGCTCGCCTAGGTCTTTGCCGATACCAAGTCCGGATAGATTCGAGCTGAACGTACCAGTACTGCTGATCCGAGCTTTGGCTGCGGCGGTTGCTCCGGCAATCTCGCCGGGGTCGAAGACGGGTTTATTCGGAGCGACAATCTGCTTTTCGCCGATCGCTTGCTTGGCTTTCGCGGCTCGATCGCGCAGGGCGTTTAGTTCATCCTGAGCAGCCTTGACTTCGGCTGCACCGGCCGCGATAAGTGCTTCACGTTCACGCTCGCGTGCGGATTTCTCTTCATCAAACTTCTTGTTCACAGCGTCACGTAGATGCTGCTTACCGTCCTTGGCTGCGATCGCGTCGATTCGAGCTTTTGCATCGGCTTGCATTTGCTCTAGTTCTCGCCTAGCAGCGTTATTGCGTTGGGCTTTCTTCCGCTCGTTTGCGTCGTCGAGTTCTTTTTTAGCTCCGGCAACGTCGAGATTCGGATCGATCAAGCCTTGAATTTCGAGCAATCGTCGGGCCACAAACGTGACGGTGTTATCCCATCCGTTTGCGAACGAATTGCAGACCTTAGCCCAAACTTGAAGCAAGAACGAAGTGAATTCAATCCAAGCCATTTGCAGGCCAGACCAGCCGCTCACGAGGATCAACGACACCTTGCGGAACGCAGATGCAAAGGCCTCGACAAAGAAGCCCTTGAATGCAATCCAGACGCCTTCAAGGAAGTTAAATCCCTGCTTGAATACAGCCTTTAACCCTGCCCACATGATTTGACCGGCCAACACAATATCTCCGGCCGAAATGGCATCGGCGATGCCCTGGAAAGCCGTCCTAGCCGTCGCGGTGAGATTGCCGAAGACCTCGCCGAGTGCCGACATGGCCTGCTGACCCGTCTCGCTGGTCGCAATAAAATACGAAGCGAGACCCGCCAGTCCGACAGCGACCAAACCGATCGGCGAGAGGATCAGGCCGAGCGTCGTAACGACGGCTCCCATCGCCGTACCGAGTCCGGTGACCGCCGTCGACAACAGTCCGAACATCGAACCTAAGCCGGTTGCGATCGCACCGATCTTGATCAGGGCCGTGCCCGCCAACAAAATCCCTTCGCCGACAAGTAAGGCTGTGACGAACAGTTGTTGATTCTGCTTGACTAGTTCAATCACGTTACTTGCTGCGAGCGAAACCCAATGCGAAAACTCAGTCAAGACTGGAGCGACCGCTCCGCCGATCGAGTTCGTAATTGCCTTGGATTGTTCGGCAATCAGTGCCATTGCGTAGCTGAACTGGCGAGCCGACTCGGCACCTTCGCCGCTCATGCCAAGGCCCATTTCGCGAGCCTCGGCACGCAGCTTGGCAATCCCTCTCGCTCCATCGTTTAGTAGCGGATAGCCTGTCGCATTCTGCTGACCGACTTCCGCCGAAGCGATGAAGCGGCAGGCTTCGGCAGGCACATTTTGTTTATTGGTTGTCGCCACGCTTGGATTCCTTTTTCTTGTTCGCTTCGTCCTCTTTTTCGTCGATAATCTCAACAGGCTCTGCGGACAGCGTTACGCCTTTGGTTTTTGCATAGGCTTGCACGCGAGAGATTTTGTCGATGTTTTCGTAAACATTGCGTCCATGACGCTGGGCCACGTCTTCGTGGTTATCGAGACCGAGTCCGATCGCAATATTTTCAGCGTTGACTTCTTTCAGAGGGTCGATCCACGGCACGCCGCGATGATTCCATTGCCACTTCAAGCGGGGCAGGATGGATGCCGGCAATCGACCGTCCTGAATGAACAGCAAGATGCGCCAGAGCGTCAGGTGATCGAGCATGTCGCGGTTGTCAGCCCGCTTATTACTGGCTGACTGCTCATACTGAATCCAAGCCTGACGTGCCCCTGAATAGTTGGTGAAATCTTCGCTGTAAAAGCTGTAGGGAATATCGAGAGCGGCTAGCGAAATTTGAATCATCGCCTGGGCGAAGGACTGCATTTCGCTGGACGGTGTTTTGCTTTCCAAGAACTCAGCCCGGTCGCCCGGATCGAGGTCGATCATCACTGGTCCGCGTCCGAAGTCGATTGAATATCCTGATCCGTCAACTTCAACCGTCCCGTCTGCACCGTTATCGATCGGGGCCATCGGTTGGCCGGAATCACGATAAAACGCCAACGCCATGAGCTGGCTGACCTTCATCTTGCACAACGCGTAGTCAAATCCTTCATACACGTCACGTAGTGCGTTGTAGGCACACGCCAACGGCGAGATACCACGGACTTGG
>JAYTAU010000571.1:0-7807 GCA_043737375.1 Planctomycetia bacterium | reverse complement strand
TGGTACAAACGCGCAGCGAGTGGTCCAGTTTCCCCCGGCCCTGATTTTAGGACTAAACATTCACGCGGATCGATTTACAATAGGTTAATTGAAAAGAGGATTGGATCGGTGCGACATCGCGTCGCCCGAACGAACAAATAGCGGAGGGAGACTGGCGAGCATGACTTCGGCCGACATACGTGACGAGATTTTGGATATTCTATCGGACATTGTGCCGGACGAAGATCTGAGCAACCTAGACGACGCAAAATTGCTGCGCGAGCAGATGGAGCTCGACAGCATGGATTTTTTGGACATCGTTATGGAATTGCGAAAGCGATATCGGATTCAGATCCCCGAGGAGGATTACCCGAAGTTGGCGACGATGGCCGGCACGGTGGAATATCTTGGCCCGATGATGAAGGATTTGCAGCGGGCGTAAAGCCGATGTTCTTCGTCCATTCCGGTATTCCATTTTCCGCATTACGATTTTGACCAATGCGGTTGCTTGACAGTGCGTTCGATCTAGTCGCGATTACTCCCCGCCATGTACGACGTTGTGATCATTGGCGCGGGCATGTCGGGTCTGGCGGCGGGCATTCGCTTAGCGCACTTCGGTCAGCGCGTCTGCATTCTCGAACGTCACACAACCATCGGCGGCCTGAATTCGTTCTATCGACTTAACGGCCGCAACTACGACGTCGGTCTGCACGCGGTAACCAACTTTCAGCCGAAGGGGGCGAAGCAAGGCCCGCTGCCCAGGCTGCTGCGTCAACTGCGGTTTGGTTGGGAAGATTTCGAACTAGCGCCGCAAGTCGGCTCGTCAATTGCCTTTCCCGGTGAACGACTGCAATTTAGCAACGATTTCGAGCTGTTTCGGTCGGAAGTGGCCCGTGCGTTTCCAGAGCAGATCGATGGCTTCAACCGGTTGGTTTCGCAGTTAGTCGGCTACGACGAGTTGGACCGTCTCGAAATTCGTGTTTCGGCGCGGCAGGTAGTCAACACTTTTCTCAGTGAGCCGTTGCTGGTCGAGATGTTGTTCTGCCCGTTGTTGTATTACGGCAGCGCGATGGAAGACGACATCGAGTGGGGACACTTCGGCGTGATGTTTCGCAGCGTATTTTTAGAGGGCTTTGCGCGACCGTTTGCGGGCGTGCGATTGATCCTGAAGCTGCTGACACGGCGATTCAAGGAACTCGGCGGCGAACTGCGATTGCGGGCAGGCGTGCGGCGGCTAATCGTCGCAGGCGATCGGGTGGCCGCGGTCGAATTGGACGATGGTAGCGCGATCGAAGCTAAGCAGATTTTGTCGTCGGCCGGTTGGTGCGAGACGATGCGGTTGTGTGAAACGGCAGCCTCAGGCGTTGGCATTGCACAAATCGTTGCGCGCGCCAACGAAACCGCTGCCATTGGGCAAACTCCTGCTGGGCAACTGTCGTTCATCGAGTCGATTTCAGTATTGGATTGTCAGCCTGCCGAGATCGGCCACGATCAAACCATTGTGTTTTTCAACGACAGTCCGACGTTTTATTGGCGAAAGCCGACTGAAGCGATCGCCGACGTGCGCAGCGGGGTGATATGCTCGCCCAACAACTTTCGGTATTCTGAAGGGCGGCAACTCGACGAAGGGGTCATTCGCATCACTGCACTGGCCAATTACGTCAGTTGGAGGGCGCTCGACGAAGCGGCCTATCGCGCCGCAAAGCTGGCTTGGTATGATCGTATGGTGGCGAGTGCCGTGCGATTTGTGCCGGACTTTCGCCCGCGCGTTGTCGATACCGACATGTTCACGCCAACCACTGTGGTCAAATACACCGGCCATGAAAATGGCGCGGTATACGGCGCGCCGCGTAAACGCGTCGAGGGGACCACGCATTTGAACAACCTGTTTGTGTGCGGTACCGATCAAGGAGGCGTGGGCATCATCGGCGCGATGATGAGCGGAGTGCTAATGGCGAACAAACATTGCTTGCATAACTTATGAACCACGAATAATATTTTTCGACCACGAAACACACGGAAGACACGAAAGGGGCGAATAAATGAACATGAGGTATCCGAGGCAACGGAGAAATCGCCCCTGGCAAACTCGATCAATGGTCAATAATTGAGACACGATCAACTCCATCAATTGATTCAACCTCTGTTCCCTCTGTTTGCTCCTGTTAATACTCGTCGTTGGCCGAGATGTAGTTGTTTTTTTTCGTGTGCTTCGTGTGTTTCGTGGTCAATCCGACTTCAGCAGTTTTAGTGGTTACCCGTTCATGCCGAAAGACTTTTTAGCTGACGCGCGAGATGCCTACGATTGCATCGTAATCGGTAGCGGGCTAGCCGGGTTGACCTCGGCCAACACGCTGGCGCGCGCCGGCCACTCGGTGCTGTTGCTCGAACAGCACTACAAACTCGGCGGCATGGCCACGTGGTTCAAGCGACCGAAGGGACACATCTTCGACATTTCGCTGCACGGCTTTCCGGTCGGCATGATCAAAAGCTGCCGGCGATATTGGAGCCAAGAGATCGCCGACTCGATCGTGCAACTCAAGAACATCCGGTTCGACAACCCGATGTTCTCGCTGACCACGACGTTCAATCGAGACGACTTCAGCCGGCTGTTGACCACGCAATTTCAGGTGCCGATCGAACAGGTGCAGGCGTTTTTTGACGCGGCCCGGGGCATGAACTTCTTCGACGACCAATCGAAAACGGTCGGCCAGTTGTTCGAGCAGTTTTTTCCGGGACGCGAGGATGTGATTCGGCTGCTGATGGAGCCGATCACGTATGCGAATGGGTCGACACTCGAAGACCCGGCCATTTCTTACGGTATCGTGTTTTCGAACTTCATGTCGAAGGGCGTGTTCACGTTCGAAGGGGGCACCGATCGGCTGATCACATTGATGCACGAAGAGTTGTTGAAAAGCGGCGTCGATGTGCGGATCAAATGCGATGTCACCAAAATTCACGTCGACAGCCGGCAACAGGTCGAGGGTGTGACCGTGAACGGCCGATTCATTCGCGCCAGAACAGTGATTTCGAATTCGAATCTTAAGAGTACGTTGTTCGACCTGGTCGGCGAGCAGCACTTCGATCGCACGTTTGTCGAACAGGCCCGCGCGGTGCGCTTGAACAATTCGAGCTGTCAGGTCTACATGGCGCTAAAAGCGGGCGAGCAGTTGGACGAAAGCCTGGGGGATTTGTTATTCAGCTCGACCGCTCCGTTGTTTCGAACTGAAGCTTTGCTGAGTCGCGATGTGACCAGCCGCACTTATTCCTTTTATTACCCGCGCACCCGGCCGGGCAGTGAACGCTGTTTGATCGTGTCGAGCACCAATGCCAACTATCAAGATTGGGCGAACCTGAACGCCGAGGAATACGAGGCAAGCAAGCAGGACTTGATCGAAACGACGCTCGATGCGCTGGCAAAGTATGTGCCCGACATCCGTGAGAAGCTGGACCATGCCGAAGCCTCGACGCCGGTCACATTCCAGCACTACACTCGTCATTTACAAGGCGCCAGCTTCGGAACCAAGTTCGAAGGGCTGGCGGTCAGCCGGGCGATTCCAGAGCAAGTCGCCGGGTTGTACCACGCCGGTAGTGTGGGCATTATTATGTCGGGCTGGCTGGGTGCGATGAACTACGGCGTGATCGTGGCGAACGATGTTGATGGTGTGTTAATAAAAACCGCCAGTGTCCCAGTCGCATAAAATGACCACGGAGACGCGGAGGCACGGAGAGGAAATGAATATGGAAGACACCTGATCATCTTACTCAATTTGATTCCGGCTCAGTCGATGGGAACTAATTTATAATAGGTATCCTCCGCGTCTCCGTGAATCCGCGGTTATAAAATTTTCCTCATTCGCGTTCATTCGTATCCATTCGCGGCTAAACATTTTCCTACTTCCCTCCTCCGTGTCTCCGCGTCTCCGTGGTAAATTTGCATGTCTCTGGCTGAAATACACGCCGCGATACCGCATCGAGCGCCTTTTTTGTTGATCGACGAAATTGTGTCGCGCAGCGACGCGGCGATCGTCTGTCGCAAAATATTTACGGGCGACGAGTACTTTTATGCGGGTCATTATCCCGATTATCCGCTGACGCCGGGCGTGCTGCTATGCGAAGCGGCGATGCAAGCCGGCGCGGTGCTATTGTCGCAACACGCCGAAACGGGAGTAGCCGGCAGCGTGAGAAAAGTTCCCGTCGCTACGCGGATGAACGACGTGCGGTTCAAACGGATGGTTCGCCCTGGTGAAACGATCGAGATCGAGGTGCAATTGCGTGAACGCTTGGCAGACGCCTTTTTTCTAGACGCCAAGGTGACGTGCGATGGGAAGGTCGCCGTGCGATTCGACTTTGCATGCACCTTAGCTACGAAAAGCCCATAAGTTCAACGACCACGGATGACGTCCTATCTTTTTACCACAGAGACACGGAGACACGGAGAGAGGAAAGGGGTCGGGGATCAGGGGGTTGGGGGCTAGTGAGGAAGCTGAAGCCCGGACTTGAATCACTTTGGACACGACTTGTTAATTCGCTTTATTTCGTGCCATTCGTGTGTTTCGTGGTTAATCCGCCTGAATTCGCGTTCATTCGTATCCATTCGCGGCCAATACATTTCCTATTGTGTCCTCCGTGCTCTCCGTGTCCTCTGTGGCTAAATCTGCTGCTTAAAAATGACCGCTGACTTTCTACAGCTTGCCGGTAAGCGAATCTTGGTGTTTGGCGTCGCCAATCGGAAGAGCGTCGCTTGGCACGTCGGCCGTGTATTGACCGATGCCGGCGCGCAAGTCGTCTATATTGTGCGATCGTCGATACGACAAGCGAGTGTGCAGAAACTTGTCGGCGACGCAGCGGTCCATGTCTGCGATGTCGAATTCGAAGAGCAAATCGCGAGATTGCGCGACGAATTATCGACGACCGGACTGAAATTTGATGGGCTAGTGCATTCGATCGCCGCGGCCGATTATGACGGTGCCCAGACCTTTCACGAAACGACGAAGCCGGCGTTCTTGCGTGCGGTCGATATTTCGTGTTACTCGTTGATTGCCGTTTCGAATGCGCTCAAGGACTTGCTCAATCCGGCGGCATCGGTCGTCACGGTTTCGATTTCGACCACGCGAATGGCGAGCGAGAACTACGGTTACATGGCGCCCATCAAAGCGGCGCTCGACTCGACCGTGGTATTCTTGGCGAAGTCATTCAGCCAATTTTCGCAGATCCGATTCAACGCCGTGGCGCCGGGATTGCTAAAAACGTCCGCCTCGGCCGGAATACCCGGTTACGTCGATTCGTATTTGTATGCCGAGCAAGTGACGCTGCGCAAACAGGCCGTGGCGACGGAGGAAGTTGCGAACGTGGCTGCGTTTTTGCTAAGCCCGCGATCGAGCGGCATCAATGCGCAGCAGATCGTCATCGATGCGGGGATGAGCGTGAACTACTTCGACCGCGACATCGTGCGCCGCGCCATGCGCCCGGAGTGACCACGTGCCGCCGGACAGGACCACGAAAGAAAGAAATAAACCACGAAATACACGGAAGGGGAAGTAAGTAGAAAGTTGATTAAGCGTTTACGGCAATTAGGGCAGTAATTCGTCGACGACAATCTCGGCGATGGATTGATCGTCGAGGATCAATTGAATCATTTCGCCGCGTTTGACGATTCGGCGCTGTCGAAATTTCGGATGCTCGTTTGGCCCTGTGGGCTCTAAATAAATTTCTATCTGTCCGTCGATCAGATTGACGATCCAGTATTGGGCGATGGATGCACGCGCGTAAGCGATCAGCTTCTGACCGCGATCAAATCGTAGCGAGCTGTCTGCAACTTCAATCAACAATCCGACATCCGACTGCATAGGGTGATGCGTCATCCATTGCCGAAGGCCGCCTCGCACGACCGACAAATCGGGTTCTGGCTCACTCAATTCGGTGGTCAAGGCACATTGAACTCGGCATCGCCATCCGGTTGGAAGTACTTGAAACAACCAATCTTGTAGCAAACTAATCGTATTGTCGTGTCGCGGATTTCGATTCATTTTGGGAATGATCCAACCATCGATTAATTCGACTTTGTCGGTTTCGGTAAGAATGCCAGCGCGGCCCATCTCGTGGTATTGCTCGACGGTGAACCGGCGCACAGGGACGCTTGGAAGATCGGTGAGATCGAGAATGTTTTCCGATGCGATGGACATATTATTCACTTATTTTGCGCTGCAGTATTTTGCATCTATTGTCAGCTAGTAAACCAGAGCGAGTCAAGTTCGAAAAACTCACTCAACCATTGTCGCTGAAGCTAATCATAATAACACTTCAATAAATTTCCTTTCGTGTCATTCGTCTGTTTCGTGGTTAACCAATTCTATTTTAGTGGTTTCTAGCCGCCCCATTCAACGCCTAGCATCAGCACGTTGATGCCTGAACCGATGCCGAGCATTGCCACGCGGTCGCCGCTCTTCAGTCGGTTCGCTTCGATGCCGATGGCCATCGTCACTGGCAGGGCCGCAGCACCGGTGTTGCCCAGGTATTCGACCGTTGAGAAATCAACGCTCGGGTTGAGGCCCAACGTTTCTTGCATCAGTTTGCGATGGGCAACGGTGACTTGATGACAGAACGTGTGATCGATCTGGTCGGCGGACCACACCATCGCGTTTAAGAATTGTTCGAACGTCTGTTTGCCGGCGGCGATGCCTTGCAGCATCAGTTGTTCGGAGTCGGTGTTCATCAGCGGCTGCATGCCACTGGCCACCGCTTCGTCCTGCCCGCTATGACAGAGCGCGTGGTATTGCGTGTCCGACCGTCCGACGCCGCCGAGCAGACGATTGCCGGTGCGACTCAGTTCGCGGTGGACCAGCAACACCGCCGCGCTGGCCGAGCCAATCGTCAGCGAGGCGACAGCCCGTTTCACATCGGCGCGCGTCAGCGACTCGTTGCGATTGAGCTCGGCGATGGTTGTTTCGACGAGTTGACGTCCGCCCTCGGTGCCGACAATCAGTCCGGCGCGGATCTGTCCTAACTCGATCATATTGGCGACTTGCACCACGCCGTTGAGCAGACCGAGGCAAGCATTCGAAACATCGTAAATCAAGCAATCGTTTGCAAGTGTCAATTGATGATGTACGCCGCAGGCAGTCGCCGGTTCCAAATGGTCGCGACAGACCGAGCCATGCACCAGCGCGCCGATCTGCGCTCGATCAATCCCCGAATTAGCAATCGCTCGCTCGGCGCTGGCGATGCTCATGCTGCTGGGCAGAGCGCCGCTGGGCCAGAACCGCCGCTCGCGAATGCCCGTCATCAATTCCAAACGTCCTTCGGGCAGGCGCAGTCGCTGATAGAGCGGCGCCAAGCGCTGTTCAAGCTCGGCGCTGGTCACAATCTCTTCGGGCAGTGTATAGCCGAACGATTCGAGGCAGACATGTTTGTATTTGAACGATGGCATTGAGTTGAGTGAGCGAGAGTTTGTCAGTTGTCAGTTGTCAGTGGCGAGCGAGAAGTTCCGAAATTCACTGTCCACGCAGGATGAACTGCGATTCAGCTGGCTCCAGCATAGTTTTAGCTGTGATGACCTACTAGCGGGCTCAGTTGACGTAGGTCAGGCTTTAGCCTGATTAGGCTCTGTGTTTGGCGTGTTCTTCAGGCTAAAGTCAGGTTGAAGCCTGACCTACGAATTCCGTGCTACCACTCTATCTGGTGACAGCACGGCCATTTGCCACAAAATGATGGGTAGCGCTTGCTATATTCAATTAACCTTCTAAACTCGGCCCATCGCGACAAGCTTACAGCAAGTCGCGGTGGCAAGCTCACCTGGATGGTGTCTGCTTGCTGAAGAAAGGATTCG
>JAYTAU010000570.1:0-3172 GCA_043737375.1 Planctomycetia bacterium | reverse complement strand
GCACCAATGCGACGAGCGGAATTGTACCCGAGATTACGCTTAAACTTTACGATTTGGTGCAGGGTCGCAAAATCGACGAAGCACGGACCTTGCAATTGCGATTGCTCGATCTGTTCGATGCGATGCTGTACTCGGCCGACTTTCCCGAAGGCTTCCGCGCCGCGGTTGAGCTGCGCGGCTTCGACTTCGGCCGTAGTCGCCAGCCGATGAGCGAGTCGCAACAGATCGATCGCACCGCGTTGCAAAAGGTTTTGCAATGCATCATGCACGACTTTGCGTTGGTCGATGCCCCGCAAGAAGGCTGCGCCGCGCGCTTGGGCAACATGCCGGTCGACCGCGTCGCGCAAATCACCGAGCAGGTTCTCCATCAGCTTCGTCGGCAGGGGATGGTGTAAATTCAGTGTGGAGTTTGGAGCGGAGTATAAGCAAAAGCGTGAAAGCGGAAAGCGTGAGATGAGAATTGCAATCCAGAGAAGCTTTCAATCGATTAGCCGCACTCGGCACGAGTGAAATAAGTCGCGAGTGGAGTGCGATTCGATGTTCCTCTCCCTCTGGGAGAGGCAGCGTGGTAACGAGTGGTGAGGGATGGAACCAAATGTCAATCCGGGGGCTAAGTGTTAAAGAGTTTCTACGCACCCTCCCGACGACATCGGATTTGATCGAGGTAGTATCAATCAGGAGAACCTGTGAAACAAGGTCTGGCACTCATTGAAATCGGCGGCTTCACTCCGGCCATCGTCGCGCTCGACGCTTTGGACAAAGCGGCGAACGTGCGGTTGGTGCAAATGGAGCTCAACGACTTCAACGGCGTATTTTTGAAAATGGCGGGAGATTCGTCCTCGTTGCGCGCCGCAGTGGCGACGGCGCGGGCGACCATCGAAGCGATGCAAGGCAAGATTACCGCCACGGTACTCGACGCGCCGTCGGAAGAGGCCATGCGCGCGATTCATAGTCGCGCGGAAACGTCACCGCTGTTGAATGCCGCGATCGTCTACTTTCCCAATTACGAAAACCTTTCTCAACCTTCGGATATCCAAGACATGGCCGACTTACCGTTCGCGATTGGGCTGATTGAAACGCAAGGCTTTACCGCCGTCATGGAAGCGATCGACACAGCCTGCAAAGCGGCCAATGTCGAAGTGCTGGGCAAAGAAAAGCTCGGCGGCGGCTACATTACCGTGTTGATCAAAGGAGACGTGGCCGCGGTCAAAGCGGCGATCGACGCGGGTAAGGAAAAAGTCGGCTCGTTGGGTAAACTGATCGCGGCGCACGTCATCGCGCGGCCCAGCCCCGCTGTGTTGAGCCTATTTCCGAAGGTGTAAGGAGGCAGGAATGAAGGATGTAGGAATGAAGGATGTAGAAAGGACGCACGTGCGCTCTCGTGCGGAAGAGCGGCTAAACTAGTTTCTTGTGTCTTCCTCAATCCTCAAGCCCCGCTCCCTCACTTTGCATCGAATGACTTTAAAAGCCGGGCACGTTCGGCTTCCGTCGGAAACGGAGCGTAGTTGCTCAGGGCGTTAAGTTTGGCCGACAGCGATTGCACGGCGGCGACTTCGCCCGTCGCTGGTTTTGCGACGTCCCGTTCTTTGGCACCCAACCGCTTGTCGAGCTGATTGAGTCGAGTCTGATCGGTTTGTAGCCGACGAACTTCGGCCTGATGTTTCACTTCAGCCGCGCGGAGGGCAGATTGAATTGCGTTGGCGCGACGGTTGACTTGCCCGGCCTCGCCTGTCAGTCGATCGAGTTCGCGTTGTTCGTCGCGAATACCGTCGCGAATCCGATCGGCTTCGCGCTGCAAGCGTTGTTTTTTGTCTTTGTCCTTTTCGCGGGCAGCATCATTGTCTAATCGGCGCGCATCTTGTTGTGCATCGTTGATGCGTCGTTGGAGCGGCTTGGCTCTGTCTTCCAATCGATCGTATTCGCGCTTGAGCGGTTCTAAATCCTTCTTCAGCCCGTTGGTTTCGGATTTGAAATATTTTTCAGAGGTCTCGAATTTGTCTTTGAGACCCTCCAGTTGCTTGGCGATGTCTGTTTGATCGGCATCGATCTTTTTTTGATCGGCTGCCTTTTGTTTTTCTTGGTCTTGTTTGGCTTGATCTTTGGTCGCTCCGACTTCGGCGCGAGACTTTTTGTAGTTCGTCAAGACTCCCGCATGGGCTTGTCGAAATGTTTCGACGAGTTTGCGATCGCCGCTCCTTGACAATTCATCTTCGACGTCTTTGATCTTGTCGCTGCCGCTGGGCAGATTGGCGGGTCCGGTTAGAAAACCGGCCAATCGCCCCAAATTGGCCGACATCGATTCTGCATCCGGCCCTGCCGGTTTGGTTGTCGAGTGAAGATTGGCGAGTTGCTTGGCGAGCATCGTCATCTGTTCGATACCAGTCGTGTTGTCGCGAGTCACCAAGGCGGTGTAGGCCAAGGCCATTCGGGCGTGTTGACTGCTGCCGTCGGCATCGACCGCAGTGCGCGCAAACTTAGCCGCATCGGCATAGCGGTGATTCTGGATGGCGACGAGCGTCATCGCATAGTGCAATCGATCGTCCGTGCCGGCGGATTGCGCGAGTGTTTGATATTCGGCGAGCGCCTCGTTGTAACCTTTGGTCGTTGGTTTCCAACCGGCATCGAGTACTGCTTGCACTGCTTCGATTGTGAGCGGCGCAGCCGAGGCCTGTGCGATTAAAGAGATCGCCGCCAATAACAGCGACCCGACGACGATGACGCGATTGCGCATGATCCCCTCGATTTGCCGGATAATTGTGATGCAACCCGCCGTTTGCTGCGATTGCTCCCTCTGGCTCATCATAACGACTATTGCCGCCGCTACCAAAAAACTCGACCGTGTTAGCCCGGCAGTTCGCCGTAAATTTCCGAGAAGTCCTAACATTACCAATCATGGAAGCTCTGGCAAAGCCAGTGGCACACAGATCACAAATGGAATTTTTCAACAAGCTGCTAAATACTTGTCGTAACAACTTTCTCGGATCCACGCTTAAACAAGTAGTTCCAACGGTCAACTTCGGCCGGGAACGGACAGTGCAATCATCCTTGAAGGAGTTAGTCGGACATGCGTGCTTTTCAGCAATCGCTCTGTGGGTTGGTGTTGATCTTGGGTGTCGCGGTGGCCTTTGCAGCGACCGATGTCCAAGCGGGTGGTAATCAAGGCGGCGGAAAC
>JAYTAU010000569.1:0-7828 GCA_043737375.1 Planctomycetia bacterium | reverse complement strand
TTGCAATGGGTGGGCTTGGCTTTGCGGATCAACCACTTCCATTCCCCATTCCGCTTTCCCCATTCGCTGCGTCGCCCATGAAGACTGACGAAATTCGCGAGAAGTATCTGGAGTTCTTCGAGAGCAAGGGCTGCGTCCGCCGGCCGAGCGACGTGCTGGTTCCGCGTTGGGACCCCTCGGTGCTGTTCACCCCGGCGGGCATGAATCAGTTCAAGGATCACTTTCTCGGCAAGATCAAGCTCGACTACACGCGGGCCACGACTTCGCAAAAGTGCCTGCGAACCGGCGACATCGACAACGTCGGACGCACGGCGTATCACCACACGTTCTTCGAGATGCTGGGGAACTTCAGCTTCGGCGATTACTTCAAGAAGGAAGCCATCCACTGGGCTTGGGAATTCTTGACCACCAAGAAGTGGATGGGTCTGCCGGCCGATCGACTGACCGTCACGGTGTATCTGGACGACAACGAGGCGTTCAATATCTGGCGCGATGAGATCAAATTGCCCGCCGATCGCATCACACGAATGGGCGAGAACGACAACTTCTGGCCGGCCGGCGCGCCCAGCCAAGGGCCCGACGGCGTGTGCGGTCCTTGTTCCGAAATTTTCTTTCATCCGCCGACCGGCGGCGAAGTCGAGATTTGGAATTTGGTCTTCACGCAGTTCAATCGCGTGGGCGAACCCCCCAACAATCTGCGGCCGTTGCCCAGCAAGAACATCGACACCGGCATGGGACTCGAACGGATTGCGTCGGTCATGCAAGGCGTTGAGACGAATTATCACATCGATATTCTCCGCCCGCTAGTCGAAGCGGCGGCCGAAGTTTGCGGCACGAAATACGACCCCAAAAGCGACAGCGGTCGCCGCCTGCGCCGCATCGCCGATCATGTGCGCGCCTGTTCGTTCGCGGTTCACGAGAACGTGTACCCCGACAATAAAAAACAAGGTTACGTCATCAAGCGGCTGCTCCGCCGGGCAGTGCTCGACGGTCACCAGATGAATCAGCGCGAGCCGTTCTTGTTTCAACTGGTGCCGATGGTCGCCCAGATGATGCGGGCTTCGTACCCTGATTTGGGCGAGACGATCGAGCGCGTGCAACAGGTCATCAAGGGCGAGGAAGCGAACTTCCTCAAGACGATCGATGCGGGGCTCGACCGGCTCGAACGAATGTTCGACAGCATGAAGCAGGGCGGCAACACGCTGATTTCGGGCGATGAATCGCAGGCGCTGTACGCCACGTTTGGCTTTCCGCCCGAACTGCAAGAGACGCTGGCTGCCGAGCATAACTTGCAATTCGATTGGCCCGGCTTTCGCAAGGCAATGGACGAGCATGGCATCAAGTCGGGCGGCGGCGCGGTGGCCGACGTGTTTACGCACAGCCCGATCGACTCGATCGCCAAGACCAACGAGCCGACCAAATTTTTGGGCTACGAAGCGACCGAAGCGACCGGCAAGATTATCGGTATCATCGCGCAGGGGCAACTCTGCGAGCGGATGGACGAAATCGGCCACAATGTTTCAGCCGAAATCGGTTGTGATTCGCCGATCACGGTCATTCTGGATCAAACGCCGTTCTATGGCGAGAGCGGCGGCCAAGTTGGCGACCGCGGCGAATTGATCGGCAGCGATTTCGTATTTCAGGTAACCGACACACACAAAGAAAAAGGCTTCGTGCTTCACCTGGGGCACTTGAAGTCGGGCTCGTTAAAAATTGGCGTACCCGTCACGGCCAAGATCGACACCACGCGACGCGCAGGCATACTTCGTGCCCACTCGGCGACCCACATCTTGCATCACGCGCTGCAAAAGTATCTCGGCACGCACGCGCAGCAGCAGGGATCCAAGGTCGACGCCGATTGGTTGCGGTTCGACTTTGCCAACCCGACGTCGATCGACGCCGAGACCCTGGTCAAGATCGAAGATCATGTCAACGAGCATATCATCACCGCAGCGCCGGTCGGCTGGAGCTATCTGCCATTGGCCGACGCGCGCAAGACCGGCGCGATGATGCTGTTCGGCGAAAAGTATCCCGACATTGTGCGATTGGTCGCGATCGGCGAGTTTAGCAAAGAACTGTGCGGCGGCACGCATGTCAGCAACACGGGCCAGATCGGTTTGTTGCGGGTCGTCGGCGAAGAGAGCGTCTCGGCCGGCACGCGCCGCATCACGGCAGTCACCGGTCGGGCGGCGCTTGAGCGCGCCCGACAAGGAGAAACGGCGCTGGCCGAAATCACCTCGGCACTGCGAGTCTCTGCTGCCGATGCACCGGCTCGCGTGGCGGCGCTCGTCAAAGAGGTTCGCGAACTCAAAAAGCAACTCGCGGTCGGTAAAGCGGGCGGCATCACGGCTGACAAACTGCTCGAAGACGCCATTTACACCGGTGAAGTGAACGGCGTGGGTGCGAAGGCGATCGTCGCCGAAGCCCCGGGCGCCGATGCGCAGATGATGCGGCAGTTAATTGATCAATTGAGAAAGACCGCTGGTCCCATCGCGGTGCTGCTAGCCAGCCGCGATGAAGAAAAGGTAACAATCGTCGCTGGCATTACTCACGATCTGCAAGACCGCGGATTGAACGCCGGCGATTGGATCAAAGCGGCCGCCGAAGTCGTGGGCGGTCGCGGCGGCGGACGGCCTGACATGGCTCAGGCCGGCGGCAAACACCCCGAGCAATTGCCCGCCGCGCTCGATGCGGCCCGCGCGCGGATCAAGCAGTTGTTGGCTAAGTAAACTCAGAAACTAGTCCGCAAATCCGTCTTGTTCCCACGGTCCCAGTGGGAACATTCCGTTTTGCCGCTCCGCGGCATCATTTTGAAATCCACGTCATTTGGATCGCGGAGGACGCGGAGCGTCCATTGCAAACGTTCCCACGCGGAGCGTGGGAACGAGTGGTACAGCGGGCCGTTGGCCTAGCGAATTTACCCTACGACGTCCTTTAACGCACTTAACGACGCGTCGTAGTTCGGTTCTTCGGCGACTTCCTTCACCTGTTCGGCGTAGACCACTTTGCCGTCCTTATCCAACACAAACGTGCCGCGGGCGAGGATCTTCAACTCCTCGATCAGCATGCCCCAATTCTGACCGAAGCTGCGGTCCATGTAATCGCTGGCCGATCGTAGCGTCTTGATGTTCTCGGCGCCGCAAAAGCGATTCATCGCAAATGGCAAATCCAGGCTGACGGTCAACGCGTTGATGCGGTCGCCGTACTGGCTCAACTGCTCATTAAATTTGCGGGTTTGCACCTGACAGACCGGCGTATCCAGCGACGGCACCACGCTGATGATGGTCGGCTTGCCGCGCAAATCGGTCGGCGAAATCGTGTTCATCGAACCCGCTTCGTAGGCGTGCAACTTAAAATCGGGGGCCTGTTGCCCGACCTTGACCGCCTGTCCTGCTAGCGTCAGCGGATTGCCCTTGAAAGTGACGGCGCCGGAACGACCCATGATGGTGAACCCTCGGTAAATTTTTAGTGGGGCGGATACGATTTCGAGTGATAGCTGAATGATCGATCGCCAGTATCGCGTTTCAAGGTTAACTTGCAAAGGGGCTGACGAATTCTGCGAAATCTACTTTTCATAAGCGACACGTCGCTTTATGATGAAACGCGGGAGAGTGGGAAATCTAATCGGCCGATCGGCCATTTAACAAGGAGCGCGGGCGATGATTCAAACTGCCGCCAGTTGGAATTTAATTGTCGATCGTGGACCCGACTGGGTCTTTATTCGTCCGCAACCGCCTATGGGTACCGACGATACGCACGGTCTGGCCGAAACTGTTTGGAATGTCATCGAGCAACATTTCATTTATCGCGTGGTGCTCGAACTCGACGAAATCAGGCTGGTGAACAGCACGATGATCGGCCAATTGGTGCTATTAAGCAAACGGATTCACGCACACGGCGGAGTGTTGCGGCTGTGCGGAGTGTCCGACGCCAATAGCGATGTGTTGCGAACCTGCCGGCTGGATACCGCGTTGCCGAACTTCGAAAGCCGCGGCGACGCCGTGATGGGGCATCGCCCCGTGCGACCGCGCTGAGCCCGGCCTTGAAGCCGAATAGTAGGACGGAATTCATTCCGTTCTAGGGAATCGACTATGCGCGAAGTCGGAATAAATTCCGTCCCACGTTTGCTGGAAGACGGAATAAATTCCGCCCTACGGTGGTGCCATCGGCGCGATAATATTAGGTCCAACTCACGACCAAATTATTCTCGATCAGTTGCACCCCTTCCAACCGGCGCAGGGCTTCTTGAGCCATCTGCTTTTGGTAGTAGCTCTGCACGGTGCCATGCAACGCCACGCGCCCGTCGCTGGCTTCGAATCGCAAGTTGCGCTGTGGAACGTTCGACTGCCGATCGAGGGCCGATTGCACTTGATTGTCGAGGGGCAACTTGTTGGCAGACATGAGGGATCCTCGGCAAGCGGTTGCAATGGCTAGAGTTAGAATGATGTCTTTCCTGCCGGGCAATCAGCGATTCGCCATGATCTTCGACGGTCGCAACGCCAGCAGGGCAGAAGTATAGATCGGCCCGCCGAGCGAGATACTTCGAGCCGAACCGGCTTGGAATATGGGAATTCTACAGAGCCGTGCGCGACTGTAACGAGTTTGACGGACAGGTCGGTTTCGTTTCCTGCTTAGCACTGAAAGTGCGTTCTAGCCCTGGCCATCGGCCTGGGTTAAAGTCTTTATGCCGATCGAAGCCCTGAAAGGGCGATTCAATCGGCACTTGTATAGAGCGTCGAACCTGTTTTGAATCGCCCTTTCAGGGCTGACCTCAATCCGCATCAAGCGACCCAGGGCGTTGCCCTGGGCTGTAGCTGAATCGCACCTTCGGTGCTGAGGATTCGCCGAGTTGAAGTCGTGCCGCTAGGCCCTCACCCGCTCGTTTCTCGCTGCCTCTCCCAGAGGGAGAGGGGGGTTCGTCGCCCATACCAAATTCTTTGGGACGCGTCCGGTTTTGCCCTTACTACCAACTCATCCCCTTTCGTCCTTTGTAATTCGTAATTCGCCCTTACCCCTGCAACCACGCGGGCACTTGCCCAGCCGGGGGCAGCTTGATAACCCGGGCCGAATTGATGGCCGGCACGGCCAACACGTCATTTAGCGCGGCTTCGGTCGGTTCCCCGTCGAGGTTCAACACACCCGTGGCCAGGCCGCCCGGCGCGGTGCGACCGACGGCCATCTGCGCAATGTTGATGCCGTGCGTGCCGAAGATCGTTCCCACGCGGCCGATAATGCCGG
Organism: Planctomycetia bacterium; assembly: GCA_043737375.1. Classification (GTDB taxonomy): domain Bacteria; phylum Planctomycetota; class Planctomycetia; order Pirellulales; family JALHPA01; genus JAWXCH01. The sequence goes on along the minus strand of JAYTAU010000569.1, from coordinate 2,590 downwards.
GCACATCTTGATGGGTGAAAATCAACAGCACACCGTCCATATACGCTTCAAGCTTGTGATCGTTCAACTGCACCAGCCGCGGCATGTCGTGGCCGAACAGCGTGCCGGCGGCTTTATGCGTTTCTTTTTCGCTCACGACTTCAGCCGTGATGGTCGAGCTAAATGCGCCAATGTCGCTACGGCGCTGTTCGACCAACTCGATACCCCGATCGCGCAATAGCACTTCGGCATTGACGATATTGATCTCTTGATCCAGTGCGGTTTCCAACAGCCCGGCAGCAAAGGCCGCGGTCAACAGCTTGGTGTTTTTGCCGGCCACATCGCCACGATAGTGCAGCACGCATTGCTTGGGCACCGAGCGATCGAATTGCGAAAGCATCCGGCCTAGTCGATGCGCCAAGTTCAAGTCGCCGCGCATATTGGCCAGGGTTTTGGCATCCAGCGGGCTCATGTTCACTGCATGTTTGATCGCCCCGGTGGTCAAAAAATCCACCAGTAGACCGACGCCTTCGACCGCAACCTGGGTTTGCGCTTCTTCGGTGCTGGCCCCCAAATGCGGCGTACATAGCACCCCGGGCAGTCCGAACAACGGGCTCGTGGTATTGGGCTCGGTCTCGAAGACATCGAGCGCCACGCCGGCGATCCGGCCGGCCTGCATCGCCTCGGCCAGTGCGGCTTCGTTGTAAATTCCGCCGCGCGCACAGTTGATCAAACGGACGCCTGGCTTGAGCAGCTCGATCGTGTCGCGATCGATCATATTGCGAGTTTCGTCGGTCAGCGGCGTATGCACCGTGAGATAGTCGATCAGCGGCAGCAGGTCTTTCACGCTGGTCGCCGGCTCGACGCCCAGCTCCTGGGTTTTCTCGTACGACAAGAACGGGTCATAACCGATCACCCGCATCTCGAACGCTTTGGCCCGCTTGGCGATTGCCTGACCGATGCGTCCCAGACCGATAATGCCCAACGTTTTTTCGGCGAGCTGGGTGCCCATGTATTTGTTGCGATCCCAGCGTTTTTCGATCAGGCTTTGATAAGCCGGATGGACGTTGCGCGAGAGGGCCAGCATCATGGCGAAAGTGTGCTCGGCCGTGCTCAGTGTGTTGCCGGCAGGAGTGTTCATCACCACGATGCCCAACCGCGTGGCAGCCTCTTTGTCGATGTTATCGGTGCCGACGCCCGCGCGCACGATCGCCTTGAGCTTGTGATTGCCGGCCAGCACGTCGGCGGTCAGCTTCACACCGCTGCGACAGATGGCCCCTTCGAATTGGGTCAACGCGTCGCGCAGGGCTTCGCCCTTCAAGCCGGTGCGAACTTCGTAGTCGATTCCCTGGCTCTTGGCGGCGGAGAGCAGATCGAGACCATCTTGGCTAAGCGTGTCGAGAACAATAACGCGGGGCATGGCGAGCGGGGGCGAGAGAATTACGAAGGACGAAGGACAAATGACGAGCGACGCCCCGTTCCTCTCCCTTGGGAGAGGCAGCGAGGTAACGACCGGTGAGGGTTTTAGCGTTACGTTTAAATAGCCACGGACAACGGACTGGCCCAAAAAAACTTTCGTTGACGAAAAACTTGCCTGAAAAAAACTTACACGCCTGGCATTATTCCGCGTACGTGCACAAAATTCCCGGAAATGCGGAATAAATCACGGTGATTTCTGCCATCCGATTTGTCGTTAGTCATTCCATTAAGACGAGTTGTGTTGAACATGATCGCCAGCGGCCGAACGGATTATTCCGCATATAGGCCCCCATTATTTGCACATTGATTCGCAATTCGTGCTGAGAACTTCGTCCCTAATCTAGATTGTTGCAGCGTCAGATTAGCCTAACTGCCGGCCTGATTTCAAGCGCTAACAGGGTGCCCCTGCTGCTTGCGAAACTCTTGCATAAATCCGGCCAGCGCCTGAACGGCTTCGACCGGCATGGCATTATAGATCGAAGCCCGAATGCCGCCGACCGAACGATGCCCCTTCAGTTCGAACAGTTGTTGCTGCTCGGCTGCTTTGCTAAACGATTTTTCCAACTCTTCGCTGGGCAATCGGAACGTGACGTTCATGGCGCTGCGGCAATCGGCGCGCGCGTGGCCGCGATAAAATTCGCCATCGAGCAAGTCATACAACAGTTTGGCCTTGGCGTTGTTGCGCTCTTGCATTTTTGCCAGCCCACCCACGTCTTTCTTCAGCCACTTGGCAATCAAGTTCAGAATGTAAATGGCGAACACCGGCGGCGTGTTGTACAGCGAATCGTTTTTGACCAAGTGTTGAAAGTCCAACATCAGCGACAGGTCTTTCGCTCCACGCGCTAAAAACTCGTCGCGAATGATGCAAACCGTCACCCCGGCGATGCCCGCGTTCTTTTGCGCACAAGCGTAGATCATGCCATACCGGGCCACATCGACCGGTCGCGAAAGAAAGTCGGACGACGAATCGCAGATCAACGGCGCTGTGCCAAACTTCGGGTCATCCTGAAACTGCACGCCCTGGATCGTCTCGTTCGACGTGATGTGTACGTACGCTGCATCGGTCGACAGCTTCGGCTCGCCGGGTGCCGGCAAGTACGAATAGTTGTGCGATTTGCCGTCCCAGGCCGTG
>JAYTAU010000568.1:0-3175 GCA_043737375.1 Planctomycetia bacterium | reverse complement strand
ACCAAACCCAATCGTTCGCTGTCGGACACTCGCAACAGCACTATCGGACGGTCGCCGCTGATTCCATAGGCCCACAGTCCGTTTTGGCTACGACGATTTTGGCTGAGTACGGCCGGATTGGCGCGATAGATTGCGTTGCCGTAAACCAGCGGTCCGGCCATTCGCAAAAAGCTTTGCACGTCGGCCTCGGTCAGGCCAAGTTGCTGCAAAACCACTTGACTATGCGTCCAGGCGATCTCGAATACGCGATCGGCCAAGCGGTAATCTTGATACTTTTCGATCAGCGCCAACGCCTGCTCCCGCGTTTCGGCAGCGCCGGTAATGATGTCGACACGGGCCGTGTCGTCGGCCGCGATATTCAGCTCTTGGCGAATGCTGATGATCGGATCGAGGACGGAATGTTCGCTGTTCGAAAGCGGGCCAAGTTGCTCCATGCACTGCGGGCGATGCGGCTCGCGACCGCGCCCTAAGAATCGCGCTCGATCGGTTTCGTAACTGGTGTGTCCGCGTCCCACGGCTTGCACCACGACCAAATGAAACAGAAACGGCGGGCGCTCTTCGGATGTGCGCCGACGACGCGTGACCAGAATGGCATGGTGGTGCGGAATCAGTTCGGTTTGAACGAACAAATTCGAGAATGCGCGATGCGCCGCATCGCCGGCCAAGGGTGCCAAGACAACTTCGCCATACGTGGTCAGATCCAGGCGGCGCTGCAACCGACTCAGATTGGTCAACGTCAGCCGTCGCACTTCAACGTTATCTTCGGCCGAGACGCCGATGGATGTATGACAATCGATCTCTTCATCCACGCGACGAAACTCGGCGCGACCTTGGCTAAACGTCGCTTGGTAGCGTTGGCCGTCGACACGGGTCGGCTGATACATGTTCGACCAATAATGGCGACTATCGAGGTCGCGAATGTAGCAGAATTGACCGTCGGCATCGCGAGTCGTGTCTTCGTGCCAACGGGTAATCGCCAGGTCGCGCCACCGGCTGTAACCGCCGCCGGAATTCGTGACCAGTACGTGGTACTGCCCATTACTGAGTAGCTGAACTTCGGGTGCCGTGGTATGGGGCGAATCGAACGAACGCACGTTCGACTCGTGCGACGTCGATGTCTCGGCTAAAAACTCGCGCGCCTCGGCCGCGTGGGGATACACGGGCCGAATGTTCGCCGGCACGCGCTCTTGCAATAACAGGTCATGGGCGCGACAAAGCGGATCGCTTAAAAATCGCTTCTGCATCGGTCGGTCGAGCAGCACATACGCCAACGCCAACAGGCTCATGCCCGAATGGTGGGCCATGTAGGTCCGACAGGCGACCGGTTGATCGCCGGTACCACGTCTGAGCGGCGTATAGTCGATGGCATCGACGAACCCGTATTTACCTAAATACCCCAGCGATTCGAGGGTTTTGAGATTTCGACAGGCCTCGGCCGGCAACAACATGGCCGCCATGACCGATGCATACGGTGCAATGACCAAATCGTCGCTCAAGCCGCGCTGCAAGCCCAAACCGGGAACACCAAAAGCCCGATATTGATATACGGCTTGCGCATCGGTGACGTTGTAGCAACTCTCGGAAATTCCCCAAGGGACGCTCCGTTGTCGACCGTACTGAATTTGGCGTCGAATCGCACCGACGCAAGTTCTTTCCAACAAGGTTTGATCCAAACAAGGCATCACCAACATCGGCATCAGATACTCGAACATCGAACCCGACCAGCTCAGCAACACCGGCTGATTGCCTTCGGTCGTCATCATGCGACCCAACGAGAACCAATGCTCCTGCGGCAACTGTCCCTGCGCGATGGCCACGAAGCTGGCCAAGCGGGCTTCGCTAGCCAGCAAATCGTAGTAGCTGGCATCCATCCGATGTTCGGTGACGTTGAATCCAATGCTCAACAGCTCGCGCTTCTCGTTGTAAAGAAACTGAAAGTCCATGTTGTTCAATTCGTCGCACTGTTGAGCCAACGATTCGAACAAGCGGACCTGCGAAGCGGCGAATTCGGCCGCCTCATTAAGTTTGCCCGCCAATGAGTGCCAGACGTCACTTTCCGGTTTTACCGCTCCATTGCCATTCACCGGCGACGGCGCGGAGAGCGTTTGGATTTCAAGGGCCAATCGGCTGGTCGCTTGAGCCAACCCAACCAAGGTCGTACCGTTGTCCAAGGCCAAGAGTTGCGATCGCAGGGAGACCAAGGCCTCGGTTCGTTCATCGACGGTGCGGTGATGGGATTCGTCCTTGGGAATGGCGGCGAACCAACCGAACAGATTGTCGTACCACGCCCGAAAAGCACGCACTTGCGACTCGAAGGCGCGGGCCCACCAGGTGGCTTCTTCGTCGCCGAGCGTGGTCACGGCGATGGCCAAATCGGCCGCTGCGCGCGATAGATGTTCGAGCAACTGCTCGACCCTCGAGACGCGGTCGAACGGCATTCGGCATTGCTCATCGAGTCGATCGATGCGTTGCAGCAGCTCTTTTCTGATACCCAAAGCGTTTGGAGATAATTCCTCAACACTCGTCAGCGCATCGGCCGCGCAGGCCAACGTGTCTTGCAGGCCCAACAGCAATTGCGGCGACCAGAGCGGCTGCGCCGGCAGTTGATGCAGAGCTTGACGCATGGTCAGCAGATATCCGGCCAGATTACCGCTGTCGACGCTCGAAATATATCGCGGCTCGATCGGTTGAATCGTGCGGGTGTCGTACCAGTTGTAAAAATGGCCGCGTAACCGTTCCATGCGCGCAAAGGTTTGCAGGGTTCGCTCGGTTCGCTCGGCCAGTTCGCCCGCTGGAATATAACCGAAATCATAGGCCGCCAGCCCGGCCATGAGCCCCATGCCCATGTTGGTCGGACTGGTCCGCGTGGCCAACATACCTTGCGGATGTTCTTGAAAATTATCGGGGGCCAGCCAGTGATCGCGGGCCGTGACGAAGGTCTCGAAATACCGCCAGGTTTTGCGCGCGATGCGCCGCAGCAATTGTGTTTGCGTGACGCTGAGCGATCCTTGACGGCTCTCCAACGGCTGCGAAACGCTCCAGGCCAGCGCCGGACCCAACAGCCAGAGTGCCAAGATCGGCGCGGCGACGATCAGCGACGCCGGAGCAACAATCACTAATAAAGCAGCCAATCCGGTCGCGATCATCGGACAGGCGTACATGATCTCATAATGGT
>JAYTAU010000567.1:0-19353 GCA_043737375.1 Planctomycetia bacterium | reverse complement strand
CCATCCAAATAACTCTGGTACTTGCTGACTGCCCGGTTGAAATCGCTGGCGTTGTTTGCGGCGTAGGCGTCGAAGATGCTGCTCAACAGCTTCGTCGGTTCAGTCGGCTCTCGAAATTCGAGACTCTCGTTGAGCATCCGAAAAACACCGTCACTGGCAATTGAATACGGCAGCCAAGGTTCGTCAGCATTGCCCGGCACGCTCAGCGGCAACTCTTTCCGTTTTAGATCGGTAAACAGGCTTTGCAGGGCCCTTAACGCACGCTCAGGTTTTTGTCGCGCCTCGGGCTGCCTCATAAACTCTTCAGCCCGTGCTTTCATGAACGACGCGCGCAGACGACGGACGATTCCCAGCCGGCGATCGACATCCAGCAATTTTTTCTCATAGGCGCTGCCGCCCTTTTGATTCTTAGCTCGGATACTTTCGACTTCAGCTTCGAACTTGTCTGCATTCTTCGCAATTTGTTCGAGGGAATAGCGCGAACCCTCGGCTGGTTCGATGTTCAGGATCGCCAACACGTCGGTGTTATGAATTCGAACGACCTTGTGTTTTTCTGATATGTCGGTTTCGGTAATTACATCCAACAGCCAGCGGACGGCGGGCTGCCGCTCGCCGTCGGCGTCGATGTACGTCTGTCGGTCGGAGATTTGTGTCAATGACTGGCGGGCTAGCGTATCGAACGGCTTGATGCGGCCCCCTTCGAGGACCGGCAATCGGGCAAACGCATTGAGGTCCATCTCGGTCGGTTCGTTCCCTGGTACGCGCGCCTTGCTGGCCAAATACAACCCGGCCAAAACTACCAGCAACATCGGAAACCAGCGCGCCAATGGCGAGGCTGTGGGCCCCGACAATCTCGGCGCAGACTCTGCCCTGATCGCCGTCTCGGGGCTGCGTGGTGTTGTTCCGGGCTTGGCGCGTAGCAGTTCGGCGCGGGTCAGCGCGCGCGGCGGTGACGCAGCCCCCTGGTTGCCGCGATCGACCGATTCGGCGACCAGTACCACTTGGGGAACATCGCCGTGACGCTGTAAAAAACGCAGCAGCGTAATCATAAAGTGAGCCAGCATGCCGACGGCAACGATCATCAAAGCCAGGTACGGCACCATCCAACCGTCGTTGCTAACAATCTGCAAAATAGTGCCCTTTTGGCCGGGCGTAAAACCGCTCTGATACATCGTTCGCCCACGGTAGCGATAAGGGTTGTTCATTGAGATATGCACTTCTCGATTCACGTTCAGCTCGACGTCGCGGATGACCAAATCGGAGGAGAAAATTCTCGGCGTGGTGGTGCCGGGGTAATCCACCTTGCGAAAATCCTTCAACTCAATCGAATACGGCAGATAGTAGCGCTGATAACGCAGCACCAAGTCGAACTTCTGCTGGCCAATCTTGACGCGTTCGGGCGCGACACTCCGACCTTCAAACGGATTTTCGCGATCGTTGGGCATCTCGACGATCGCCACGCCATCGTCGATGCTGGTCGAGACCAGGTGGCTGCTCAGTTTGCGGTCGGTTCCCTTTTCGTACAGCGTGATGTATGCCGAGGGACGATCGACTTCGCCTCCCACATCGGTGCCGGTCCCTTTACGAACCTCGCGGGCTACATAATCCAGACCAACCCCGTGCGTCGCCGGATTGGCATCGGTCTTGTCCGCGTCGTGAATACGCGTATTGGGGATGAACTGATTCAACTGGATATCGAACGGCAGACGCTCGTCGCTGACCCGCGGACCATCGTTGAGTAGCGATTTTAAATCGAACTCTGAGTATTCGGTTTGGGTCGGCGATCCAACCACCAGAAGCGAGCGCGGTATGTTGATCACGCGGTCTTGCGCCGGGTCGGTTCGATCAATGATTGTCAGCTCGACGTCGCGGGTATCTTGCGTCCAGTTCTTGGATTCGCCTTCGAAAATGGTGGTCTGCGTCTCGACATGTAAGCCGTAAACAACAAGCTCATTGATCATCAAAAGGCCAATACCGGCATGCAGCAGCACCATGCCGCCCCGTTTGCGAAAGACCATGATCGAGCCGGCCAGCAGCACCAGGCCAACGGTCGTGGCTTTGATCAATTGCCACAGAATGCGAGTGGAGCTGCCGCCAATGGGCGCGCCGTCGCCGTTGTACCACTGCACTAACAGCCAACAGAACAACCCGCCGCAACCCAATCCGACTGCGGCCCAACTCCAGCGTTCCCAACTTCGCTCGACCGGTACGGCAAACAATCGATAGGCGCAGGCGGCCCAAGCCAGGCCCACGCCCGCGGTGACAGCCGTCCATAGCAGATTCCACTGCTCGCTAACGATGACAGTCAGGCTCTCGGAATCTTGCTGCGTGGCAACGACAATCGCGCCTAGGACAACCCCCAGCACAATCACGCCGACGCCCGACCACAAGCGCTTGCCCTGGGCTTGAATTTTAAATCGCAAGCCGTGCGCGGCCATTAAATTGACAGCCATCAGGCCGCCGAGCGTGAAGCCGCCGGGAATCCAAAAGCCACGGTTGGCCGGAAAGGGGTCTTTCGCCAGCTCGGGAAAAAACGAGGGTGGAAATAAAACCTGCCACGGCACAAAAGCGAACCAACTACGAAAATAATGGCTGACCACTTTCCAAACGTCTTCGGTCGCCTGCGCCAGTGTGCCGATAAACACCAGCACAATGGCCAACGCCAATAGCACGACCGTCAGACGCAGCGAAGAAAGCGGTGTGAGCACCCTGCGCAGCACCATGGCTATCGAGTCATCGTGACCCGGGCGGTCGGCGGCGAATCGCTGGTCGCCAACATGCTGTTGGTTGTTTTGCGGCAGGGCATCGGTGGCCATCGCGTGCGTCTCCAGACTTAACTTTTGAATTTGACGGACCGCACAAACGCTTCGAACCGGGGCTTCTCGCGATCGACCAAATCGACCGCGCCGCGAATCTTGAAAAACCAGATCGTATCGGGTCGGCGCACGATTACGCCCAATGTCGATTCGCGCGGGTTCGCTTCATCGGGACCGACCAGTTCGATGTACTCGGCCGATTGGCCGTCGACTTCGAGTTGTTTGATCAAGGCTTGAGCCGCTTCGACCGAGGCGGTCGGCGGTAATTTGATTTCGCCGCGCCAGTGATCGATGTTCGACTTCAGGTCGCCCGCGCCGGGGCCGAGCGGAATGACGGTGATCTCGGCGCGTTGATCGCCGTCGACCACCTGATAGGCCGCTACGCGCATCGTGGTGAGCGCCGCAGGCAGCCACTCCTTGGGTACGTCGAACGTGAGCGGCAAATTGGGAAGCATTCCGGTCGCCGTTTTCGCGTTTGGAGCTTTGCCGGTGCCCGCGGCAACAGGCCCACTGGTCGTCGAATTTGCGGCCTTCGCAGCGGGGGTGTTTTTGCCGGCAAAGGGGCTCATGCCGTCCGCTTTCAGGTTGCCGCGCAAATCGACCACAACGGCCGTTGCTTCCGCCAGTTTCAACTCGCGCGATTCATCCGCCAGATCGACGGCCCCGATCGGGTCGAGTTGCATTTGCCCACGCCAGCGATTGATGTTGAGCAACACCGATTGTTGGTGCCGCTCGGACGAGTAAGGAAGTTTTGAGATGGCGAGCATTTGCGGCGAGTTACTGTCGTTAATTTCGCCATCGCCAATGACGATCGTGGCGAATTGCAACGCATTGGCCGGCTTGGGGAGTTGCTTCCACCCGGAAGGCAGCGTCCATTGCGGTTCGCCGCGATCGTCGAACGTTACCGATTTCAATAACTGATCGTAGGCGTCGGCATGAGGATCGACTTGCGCGGTCGGCCCCGACAATTTGAAAAACCAAGCCTGATCTTTATAGGGAACCAACGCCGCGAGCATGCGACTGGTGACGACAGGCACGGTATTCGAGACGGTACGTGGGACGGTATATTCGGTGATTGCGTCAGGCTTTTTACACCCCGAGGTGAGCGAACAAGCCAGCATGGCGAGCAGCACGAACGCTCGAGATAGCGTTGCCGTATTAGCCGAAGTGAACTTGGAACAAATCATATCAGCTCGAAGAAGCCGGGTGTGGCAATGCGAAACAGGTGTAAAGGTGGGAAATCGCGGTGGGGCGTAAATTCCGATCGACTAAGTAAATTTCGAGCGAATTTGGAATTTCCGTGCGAGGTTGGAATTCCAAACTACACCGTAATTCCATACGACGCTGTAATTCTAAGCGACGCTGCAAGTCTAAGCGAAGCTATGCGGCGTAGCAGGGAGCGCTCAGGCAGGAAACGAGCGCTCCGACAACTGAAGGAATCCAACTCGGCAGCAAGCAACTATCGAACACTGCGGAAAACAAGCACGCGGAATTCAAACCCCGCTAGCTATTATATCGTGCCGGCGGGGCAAAGGTATAGGCGACCGGTGTAGGCTTGGTGGATCTTCCGCACAGATACCAGTCAATTCGCAAAGCAACCGACAATTTATTCGCGGCTGGAGCGATCGTAGACCGACGCCGGCTCTTTGGTCCCGGCCGCCATGCGTTTACCTCCTTGATTGATCCGCTGATCCAATACGGCCAATTGCTGTTCGGCTTCGATCAGTTTGTCTTCAAGACGCCGGGCATGGCTCTTGAGATTTTCGATTTCGGCCAGTTGGGCCTTGGTTTGCTCGGTCAGTGTGCGATTTTGCGACTGTAGCGTGCCGAGCTGTCCTCCGCCCGACGCGCAGCCACTGATCAACAGGCAGGTCAACGCGCCGATCAGCGCGGCTTTGGAAGTTGATATCATGGTTCGATTCCTTTCGAACTACTTATGCGTATTGTTGAACGCTTTTCAGCCCCGGCGTGGACGCCGAAGCAATGACGCTGCTTATTTATCGAACATGCCGATCAAACTGTCCATCATCGAGCTGTTGATTGTGTAAGGAGTGCCCCAACTCCACATATGACGCACTAGGTCATACATGAACATGCCGCCGAACACCAAAAACAAGACACACGCCAACAGCGAAACGACATTCCAGACAGAAAACGGTGCCTCGGGCGCGGCATACGAAGCCGGCATTAGCGCCGGACCGGTCGCCAATGCTCCGCCGACCAACGCCGACCCGCCCAAGGGCGAACCCCCTAAATCCTCTTCAAGCATACCGGGCGACGATCCGAAGCCCGCCCCAAAATCTTCGTCGGCGTCGAGTGCGATGACCTGTGAGCCGCTATCGGACTCATCCACACCGTCGTCCATCGGCGTCAACAAAAAGTCGGCATCCGAACGGAGCTGCGTCGCGCCCTCAAGATCGACATCTTCTTCCAGCGAGATCATATCGTCTTCGCCCAAATCGAGCGATTCGACATTCGAACTTTCTAGTTCCAAAGGCTCTTCGAGCGAAAGGCCGCTATCGTGCGGATCGACTAGCGAAATACCGCTATCGCCGCCGATCGAAATGTCGCTACCGCTTTTGCCGCCCAGCACCAGGTCGTCATCGTCGTCGGCCAAGCGAATGGCCGAGCCACCCTTCTTGGTATCGCTTTCGACGCCGCGCAAGCGACGATCCGAGTCGGTCTCGCCCAGTTTAAGTTCTTCGTCTGCCAACCGCAGTGAGCCCGAACCGAGTAGTTTTCCGCTACTACCGGTTGGTTCCAACACCAGGTCGTCCAGCAGTCCGCTACCCATGCCGGTTCCGGCAATCACGCTGCCGCCGGTTTTTGGTGGGTGATCTAAACTGATGCCCGACTCCGAAGCCAGTCGCACATCGCTCATCGAGCTCATCTCGGCGAACAATGCCGAATCGCTCGTTCCTTTGTCCGGCGCACGCGGGGGCCTCATGCCGGCAATCAACACATCGCTTTCCGACGCAGGAGTCTCCTTGGTGCGGCCGATGATCGTGCTGGGATTGTCGTCGGCATCGCCGATGTTGCTGTCGGTCAGCAAAATCGAATCGGGGTCGCTATTCAATTCGAGCGAGACATCCTCAAGGCTTAGCGAATCGCCCCACGAGCCGCTGCCGCCGGCCTCGCGATCGCGTAGCACGCGGTCGATTTCGTCTTGGTTATATTTCCAAGTTCCGCCATCGCGCTTGGGGAAAATCTGCTTGCGGTCGCGCATCGAGTTCAACTCGTCGACGCTGACACTCAACAGACGTGCGGCTTCGTCCTGATCGAAAAGCTTTTGAGCCATTTAGGGTCTCTCCGTCGAGCGCTTGCCGCAAAGTCTCGACTGTTTGTGGGTTGCCCGCGCTTTAGACCGAACGGTCGTTTGCTGCGAATTCGGGCGAACCAAATGTTCTACATCCAATAACTGGCTTCGTACTGCTATCTCGATTCCAACAGCGCTTTGATCTCGCGCGGCAGCGGATTGACGCCGTTGAATTCGACCATCTGTAAGTCCCAATTAATATTACGTACACTTTTGAGCGTGATCGTGCCCGTGGTAGGCTCGATATGATATATGCTCATCACCCGAGTGCGCGGGTCGATGACGGTCAACTGTTGTCGATTGTCGGCGACGGTCGCTGTCAGGGTGATCAAATCACCCTGCGCTTCGTGTCCGGCTCCCCCTTGCCCAATACCACGTTGAGCAAACACCTCGTTGCGTTGACCTAAACCTAGCAAGGCGATGCCGGTTACGACCGCGCCCAACATTAAACCAAGGACCGTGGTTTTCATAAGTTACCCTTCTTGAGATAGTAGGGACTAGGAAAACTGCGGCCTTTAGATTCATTCTAAAAGCCCAATTTTCCAATACAAGACTTCGCGACGATAGATTTACCGACTTCGTGCTGCAAGTTGCGGGTTGTGCCGAGGGCTGCAAAGTGTAATTGCAGGCCGGAAGCTGGGCAAGGTCGAAACGCGCAACCGACAGTCGACAAACGTTTTAGAGTGCTTTTACAGGCTAATCCGAAGGGCATAAATTGTCCTCGGGCGACCAGCCGCGTTAAAATCTTTCCGAATCACTGTCCAACACCTCTTGAGCTAGGTTGAGGATCAGCCGTTACAGCACACGTTTTCGTGAATTTCGCCGGTGAGTGGGTTTCACTGCGGGCATTGCAACCAGTGCGCAGATCGCCGCTCGACGTCGAGTGTATTGGCAGGTCGGACCCGACGCGCTATGCTGGTGAGACACGACCGGTCATTCATTAGCAACTTTTTTTATAAGCACCTCACAGCATGTACCGCGTCACGCGTCAGATCGACTTCTGTTATGGCCATCGGCTCTTGAATTATGAGGGAAAGTGCCGGTATTTACACGGGCACAACGGCCGGGCGATTATCGTCATCGAGTCCGAGACATTGGACAATCGGGGCATGGTGATGGACTTTTCGGATATCAAGAAAGTCGTCAGCCATTGGATCGATGAGAACCTTGACCATCGTATGATCTTGCATCGCGAAGACCCGATCGTACCGATGCTGCGCGATATCGGCGAGCCGATGTTTCTGACCGACGTGAACCCGACGGCCGAGAATATTGCCCGGTTGATTTACGACTTTACGAAAAGCCAGGGCTTTCCGATCGTCGAGGCGCGACTGTGGGAGACGGCGAACTGTTTCGCGACGTACTGCCCGCAGGAGGGGTGAGCTGCGAGAGACGAGGAGCTATAGACTGGCGTCGTTAAACCCCTCTCTACTGGGAGAGGCAACGAGGGACGAGCGGAGAAGGTGCTGCGTGGGTGCCACGTTGCCAACAGCGCAAAAAAACAGTCCGGGCGACTCGCGGCGAGCCTGCTCCGGACTGTGGTCCCCCCCGGGATGTGCGTAAATACGGCCGGCTCGGCCGTCATGATTGGATCTCTAAGTTTCGCGATTGCGGCTCGATGTGGTCGGTTGGTGGTTGACCGACTTGCAGTCGTTGCATCACCACGACAAATGTAGGTATCGGCCAAAAGCGCCGGTCGCTTTGGCAATTTTTGCCGATTGTTCGGATTGTGCGTTGGCAGATGACGTTTTGATGAATTGCGTGTCAATGCGGTCCGGCATTCCATTCGCTGCGCCATAAATCCCCTCAGCCCCCAGTTTCGCCGGGGGTCGGACCGCTGCCGAGTCGTTTACGCTCACAACGTCGGCCGTTAAATCCCCCGGCAAAGCCGGGGGCTGAGAAATGGTGCTGCCGCTTTGCGGCTTAACCCTTTCACGCTAGCATCCGCCGGTTAACTTTCGCTGGATAAACTCTACCGATTGAACCGATTTTGAGGAGCAAGGGCCCGCGCCTCGCCAGACATGGAATGCCCAGCCGACCCCCGGTGTATTCACCGGGGCTAAAGTGCATTCCCCCGGAGTATGCACCGGGGGACAAATCATCAATCGTTTTACTCGGACAAGGATGTCCCGTGAATCAGCTCAATCAATTCTCGTCCCGCCTGCTCCGTTCACCAATTTTATGGGGCGCACTGCTCACCGTCGGCTTTTATGCGCCGATCGAAGGGGGCTACCTGACGAACGAGTATTTGGTTCGTTACCTGGCCGGCCACTGGATGGAGTACGTCGAAGTCTCATTGTTCTTCGTCGGCTTCTCCGCACTGATGATCAAACTCGTTGATATTCGCTCGCAATTCGGCATCCTCGGACAGCCGCTGCTAGGGCCTGTGCCGCACGGCGGGCTACCGGTAAATGAATGTCAGCCGGCGCTCGATCAACTGGCGCAATTACCCACCGGCTGGCAATCGAGTTACCTGGTTCGACGGTTGCGGGAGATCCTGTTGTCGATCCAACGCAAAAACTCCACTGAAACGCTCGATACCGACATCAAGTATCAGTCGGACTTAGACGCCGGCCGCGCGGCGCACGGCTACGGCTTTGTGCGGATCATCATCTGGGCATTGCCGATCTTGGGTTTGTTGGGCACGGTGATCGGTATTACGTTGGTCATCGCCAATCTTTCTCCGCAGCACTTGGAAGAATCGCTGCCCAAAGTAACCGAAGGCTTGGGCGTGGCCTTCGATACCACGGCGGTCGCGCTGGGGTTGTCGATGGTGTTGATGTTCATGCAATACTTTGTCGATCGCCATGAGAATCATTTGCTTTCGCTGGTCGACGATCGCGTCAATATCGAACTGCTCGGGCGTTTTCAATCGACGCAGCCCATCGCAAATGACCCCAACACCGCTGCGTTGCAGCGCGTGGCCACGGCGTTGATGCAATCGACTGAGATGCTGATCTCGCGGCAGGCGGAGATCTGGCATTCGACCATCGACGCTGCGCACGATCGTTGGCAATCGCTGACCAGCGATGCCGGCGACTCGCTGACCACCTCGTTATCCAGCGCGCTGGAGCACAGCTTGCGAGCGCACGCCGACCAGATGACCTCGGCCGAGCAAGTATCGGCCGAACATACCCATCGCCATTTCAGTGAGCTGACCCAAGCCCTGGTGCGGACCGCCGAAAGCTCGACCTTGCAACAGCAAGAGTTGACCAAACAAACCGAAGTGCTGCTCAAGGTCGTCGAAGCGACGGGCCAGATCGCCGCGCTGGAACAAACGCTCAATCGCAACCTACAAGCGCTATCGGGTGCCAAAAACTTCGAAGAAACCGTCGTCAGCCTGGCTGCCGCGGTCCAATTGCTCAGTGCTCGCATGCAAGGTTCAGGCGAGTTGCGTCAGATTGAACTGCCCCGTACGAAACGCTCAGGACAAGCGGCATGACACGACCCTCGGCCAACAATCCGGGCGTCGATCTGTTTCCGTTTTTGGCGATTCTGATCTGTACGATGGGCACGTTGATCTTGCTCATGTCGGTGGTCAATCGCAACAGTGGCAAGGCCGACCCGCAAGCGGTCGCCCTGGCCCGGGAAAAGATCGACGAGCAAACGCAGGTGCAGCGCGAAGAGCTGCAGTGGCGGATTGCGCATCTGCGCGATTCGCACGAAAAAACGTCGGAGCAACTTACCGACGATCGCTTGCGGTTGAGCAGTGCCGAGCGCAATAAACGCGAAATGCTCGATCAACTCGAGCAGATGCAACGCGCGGCCCAACTGCTCGAACAAGCCGGTTCGAAAGCCGACACCGACAAGCAACTCACCAAAGCCGAACTCGACCGGCTGATTCGTAATGCAGCCCTGGCGCGGCGGCAACTGGCCGACATTCAACAGCGCGCGGCGAACCGCAAGCCGTCGTATTCGATCATCCCCTTCAAGGGACAATATGGCACCGATCGCAGACCGATTTATATCGAATGCAGCGACGACGGCGTGACGTTGCAGCCCGAAGGGGTGCGACTGAACCCGACCGATTTTGCCGGCCCGCCCGGCCCGGGCAATCCGTTGGCATCGACGTTGAGAGCTGCCCGCGAGTATTTGATGCAAACCAATCCGGACAAAGCTGCCGAGCCTTATCCGTTGTTGCTGGTTCGCCCCAGCGGAGTGATGGCCTATTACGCGGTGCGCGAAGCGATGCAATCGTGGGCGTCGGACTTCGGTTACGACATGATCGAAGAAGATTGGAAGTTGGAGTTTCCGCCGGCGGACAAACAACTGGCCGTGATCGAACAACAGACGCTGACCGAATCGCGGCAGCGTATCGAGTGGTACGTGCAAAACGCGGCGTCGCGCGGCAACGAGCGCGCGGCGCGAACCAAGTATCGCGTTTCGAATGCCCGTGGGGGACTGGTGCCCGAAGGCAACGCCACGATGGGCGAGCGGCCGATCGACTCGCCGTGGACCAATGGCGGAGTGCCGCGGCGCGGCGGTAGCGGATCGACGGCGCGCGGAAACGGTTCGGTCGTGGGGGGCGATTCATTTTCAGCCCCCGGTTTTGCCGGGGGACAATCGACGTCGCCTGTCGACGCGATCGCAGGAACTAACGGAGTGGCTGACAATTCGATCGGCTCAGAAAACAGCAACAATGGCAGCGCAAGTCCGCGCGGAATTTTGGCCAGCAATCGACGATCGATTGGAGCCGGGGTTGGCGAATCGGTCGATGGCGGCAGTGATACCGACTCATCACTGTTTAGCGGCGCGGCCAACGGCCCGCCCGGCTTTGCATCTGGCATGAATGGCTCTGGAGTAACGGGTAATGTTGCGCAAAACGGAGGACCGTCGTTAAATGCTGCTGACGGCGGCAACGGCCCGACCGACGGTAACAGCCAGCCTAGCGGCAATGGCCTGTCCAATGGGAGCGGCCCATCCAACGGCAACGGTTCCTACATCGGCAACGAATCGGCTAACAGAAATGCATCACCGAGCGGCAGCCCAACATCGAACGGCAACGTCGCGGGGGGCGCAACGCAGCGAGGCGGATCACGTTCGTCAGCGGCCGTTCAACCGTTTGGTGGCCCCCGTTCTAACGGTATCTCGGCGAACAATAACCCCACTGGCCGAGGAGCCCCGGCAATCGTCGGCATGACTCCGGCCGATGCCCTGCTCGCCACAACCGCCAAGCCGAACACCGACACTATCCCACGCGATCGGTCGCTCGGCGAACCAATCGGCGGGCCAGCACAATTCTCTCGCCCGGGCGAGTATGTCGACCCGATGTCCAGCGATGTTCGCGATCGTATTCGCGAGTTCGAAAAGAAACAGCGCGAGCAGACCGACAAGCCACGAAGTTTGGCCGCCACGCGCGGTTCGAACTGGGGCATCGGCAAAGCAACACGGACCTCGCAAGCGATTACGCGACCGATCCGCATCGATTGCTCGGCCGACAAACTTGTCCTTTCGCCCGACAAACCTGGTGAGCCTCCGATCGTAATTCCATTGCGAACGCGAACCGAAGAATCGATCGACGGTCTGGCTGATGCGATTCGCGACCGTGTGCAAAGCTGGGGCATAGCCGGACGATCGATGTATTGGAAACCGCAGTTGGTGTTATCCGTCGGTCCGAGCGGCGAGGGGCGCTTCGCAGACTTGGAAAACCTGCTGGCCGACAGCGGCTTTGATGTAAGTCGCAAGTGAAACGGCCGCGAATGAATGCAAATTAACGCGAATGTTTTTTTGTTCATTTAAGATTGCGTATCAGCTTCCCATTCGTCATTCGTCCTTTGTAATTCCTAATTCCCATGCGACGACCTTCCGGCGATCACTTTCAACTCGGCGGTCAAGACTCGTTTATCGACGTGGTGACCAATCTGGTCGGCGTGCTGATCATACTGGTCGTCGTCATCGGGTTAAAAAACAAACCCGAGCCGGTCGATCCCACGGTAGCTATAACGGAGGAAGTGACCGCCGAACTAGCCGGTTTGCAATCGCAGTCACAAGCGGTCGAAGTCGACATGAATCGTACGCTGGAACAAATGCAAAGCCTGCGTCGCGAGCTGGCGGCCCGGTCTTATGAGCGCGATCAAGTGGCTTTGCTGGTCGCCTTGGCTGAAAAGGAACTGGCCGCGCGGCGCGGTCGTCTTAGTGTCGAGGAACAACAGCAGCTCGATCTACGTCAGCAAGTTCTCGCCGCGCAAACCGATATCGAACGTCAACAGTCCGCTGCTGCGCAGGTCGAAAATTCGAAAGCCCCCACCGTCGAAGTCAAAAGCTACCCTACGCCGCTAAGCAAAACCGTGCTGGGTCGCGAAATGCATTTTCAACTTTCGGCGGGACGGATTGCCTACGTGCCGTTCGAAGAACTGTTCGACGACGCCAAGCGTGAAACGCGGGGAGCATCGAGCATTGCGGAACTGACCGACAAGGTCAACATCGTCGGGCCAAGGCGTGGTTTCGAACTGCGATTTATCTTGCAGGCTTCGGTGGATCGCGGCACGGTCAGCGTGCGCAGCGAAGAGTTCAAGATCATTCCCGTGCAAACGTTGTTAGGCGAGCGTATCGATGAGGCCTTGATCGACGAATCGCAATTTCGCCGCGACCTGGTGCGGGCCAGTACGCGCGATACGACCGTGACCCTGTGGACCTATCCCGATAGCTTCGGCGAGTATCGCAAGGTGAACGAAGAGTTGCACCGCTTGGGCTACGCGACCGCAGGCCGCCCGTTGCCCACCGGATACCCGATCGGCGGCTCGCCGACGGGATCGAAATCGGCAGCGCAGTAACAACATCTAGCACCAGAGAATGAACAGGAGGTAACAGAGGAAACGGAGAGAACGAAAACAATAGTTTTAAGTCGTGTCAAATTTCCATTATTGCAAATATCAGTTTAAGGTCTGCTAATTACATTCTCTGTTCCCTCCTGTTCAAAAAAGTGCGTCCAAGGTTTCGCGGATGCCCTCCTCGACCGCGACGCAGATTCGGTCGAGTTCGTCGAGCGAAATTGCTAGCGGCGGCATGATCACCACGACATTCCCCAGCGGGCGAAGCCAGATTCCGAGCCGACGCACAACTTCGCAGACCCGTGCCCCACGCCGTTCTTGCCAAGCGAACGGCTGCTGCGTGGATTTGTCTTGCACCAGTTCGATGCCCGCAATCAGCCCGCGCTGACGCACGTCGCCGACATTTGGGTGCGCGGCGATGCGCTTCAAATGCTCGGCCAATCGCGCGATCTTTGGCTTCATGTTCGCGAGCGTCTGTTCTTCTTCGAACACATCGAGCGTGGCCAGCGCCACGGCGGCACCCAGCGGATTGCCGCCGTACGTGTGGCCGTGAAAGAACGTCTTCGACTCGTCGTAGCGGCCGAGAAATGCTTGCCAGATTTCATCGGTCGCCAGGGTTGCCGCTAGGGGCAAGTATCCGCCGGTCAGACCCTTGGCCAGGCACATCAAGTCGGGCGCGACTTGTTCTTGTTCGCAGGCGAACATCGTGCCCGTGCGACCAAAACCGACGGCCACCTCGTCGGCAATTAGTAGCACGTCGTAGCGCCGCGTCAGTTCACGGACGCCCCGTAAATAGCCCGCAGGTTGCATGATCATGCCAGCCGCGCATTGCACCAAAGGTTCGATGATCATCGCCGCGATGCGCTGATGATGTTCGCGCAACACGACTTCGAGTTGAGCAAGGTAATGATCGCACGCTTGTTCGCGTGAAACGTCATTCGGCAAGCGATACGTGTCGGGCGCGGGCACGCGTATCGTCTCGAACAATAACGGTTCGAACGTTGCGTGAAATTGCGACACGCCGCCGACACTGACGCTGCCGATCGTATCGCCATGGTACGCTTCGCCCAGCGCCAGATAGACTGTTTTCAACGGTCGAGGATCGGCTCGTTGCCGCCAGTATTGCAGCGACATTTTGATAGCGACTTCGATGGCCGACGCGCCGTCGCTTGAGAAAAACACATGCTCGAGTCCGGCGGGAGTAATATCGACCAGCCGCTTGGCCAGTTGAATGGTCGTGGGGTTCGATGCGCCCAGCAATGTGACGTGTGCAACCTGATCGAGTTGCGATTTAATCGCCGCATCGAGCCGCGGATGCCGATGGCCGTGTACGTTGCACCACAGACTGCTCACGCCGTCGAGATACGCATTGCCGTCAATATCGTACAGCGTGCAGCCCTGCGCTCGTTCGACGATGAACGGTAGATACTCGGACATTTGAGTGAACGCATGCCAGACGTGCGTGCGATCCCAGTGTTCGAGTTCGTTGCGGGATGGCATGAAGCGGCCTTTACCCTCGCTCTTCATACTCGCCCTGCTTGTGCCGAAAAAATGTCGGATCGTCTATACTTCCTGCCACACGCTCGACGAATTCTCGCCAGCGCCGCGCACGCTCGACCGGATCGGCAATGTCTGAAATTATTGTCGACTCTTTCGGAGCATGTTCGACACGAACGACAACATCCGTATTGGAATACTGATCTGGTACTTTCACCATCAAAATTCCGTCCGGGCCGACGTGTGCGTGAAGACTACCCATTGTAGGACTCGCGGCTTGTCGATTTTAAGGAACAATACCCCAATTATAACTCTCAACTACGCCGGCGTCACATTCCCGCAATCAACTCCAACACAATCTCGCGCACGCGGGCCGCGTTGACGTTCGGATTGCGTTTTTTCGCCTGGCCGATCAGATTGCCCGCCGCTTGTTGCTTGCCGGATTTGACATCGGCTACGATTCGCGGGTTCGCTTCGAGTAATTCACGGCAGATGGCGACCAATTCGCTCTCATCGACCTTGACGATTCCCTTGTCCGCAACCACCTCGGCGGCCGATTTTCCGCTGGACAGCATCTCGCCAAATATCTCGCGAGCCTTACTGGTATCGAAGTCGCCGGCTTTCACGCGACCGACCAGGTCGGCTAGTCCGGCCGGTCGAATCGGGAATTGTTCGATCGACAGGTTTTGTTCGTTCATTACGCGGGCGACATCTTGTGTGACCCAATTGCTGGCGATCTTGCCGTCGTCGATGAGGCTCGACAACTCGACGAAGTAGTCGATCGTACCCGGCCCGGCGTTGACCAACACATCGCTATCGTAGGTCGAAATGTTGTAAGTCACTTCCAGCCGATGGCGCAATTGCGCCGGCAATTCGCCCAGCGTGTCGCGCACTTCAGCGATTTTGTCGAGCGTGACGGTGACGGGAACCAAGTCAGGGTCGGGAAAGTAACGGTAGTCGCTAGACTCTTCCTTGAAGCGTTGTCCGCGCGTGACATTGGCTGCGTCGTCCCAGCCGCGCGTTTGCTTTGGCGCATCGCCGATCTCTTGTTTCGTCTCCTGCCAAACCTGATATTGTCGTTCAGATTCGTAAGCGATGGCGCGTTCGACGGCGCGAAAACTATTGACGTTTTTGATTTCGACGATGGGAGTTTTCGCGGTGCGGCCCGGTTGCGTCAGATGCAAGTTCACGTTGGCATCGACGCGCAAACTTCCTTCTTGCATGTTGCAATCCGACACGCCCAGATAGGTCAGCAACAGCTTCAACTCAGTCAGGTAGGCTTTGGCTTCGAGCGGCGAACGCATGTCGGGCTCGCTGACGATTTCGAGCAGCGGCGTGCCGGTACGATTCAAATCAATACGGCTATCGGCCTTACCCGCCGCTTCGTCGTGCATGCTTTTGCCGGCGTCTTCTTCCAAGTGCGCACGGGTGATGCCGATGCGCTTTGGTGCGAATCGCTCCTTAGGATCATTGATTTCCAAATAGCCGTTGAACGAAAACGGCAAATCGTATTGGCTGATCTGATAGCCCTTGGGCAAGTCGGGATAGTAGTAATTTTTGCGGTCCCATTTGGTGAACGGAGCAATTTCGCAATTCAACGCCACCGCGGTGCGAAGGCCCAGTTCGTAGGCCGTGCGATTCATCACCGGCAACGTGCCCGGCATGCCGATGCAGATCTGGCAAGTCTGCGTATTCGGGGGCGCGCCGAACTTCGTGCTGCAACCGCAGAACAACTTGCTCTGGGTTTGCAGTTGCACGTGGACTTCGAGACCGATGATGATCGTATAGGGCAGCATGGAGGAACGAATGGGGAAGTTGGAATGGGGAATGAAAAGCGTGAAAGCGTGAAATCGGAAAGCGTGAGATGGGAGTGGAGAAATTGAAAAGTGTTGCGATGAACCCGCGAGTGATGCTTAGCGGCGCGGCCACCGGCCCGCGTTTTTTGTGTGGTTTGTCGAATTCTCAGCCGGAGTAAACCCAGACGCTCGCTATTGTACGAAACGGAATGAATTCCGTTCTACGGTAGCGACGGTCGACGGGTGTGCCAATCGGTGGCCGACTGAAACATGTGTGCCGCGCGCAATAGTCGCATTTCTTTCATCGGCGGCGCTTGTAATTGTAAACCGATCGGCAGCCCTGTTTTGCTAAATCCACAGGGGAAAGCAATTCCGCCGATTCCCGCCAGATTGGCGCTGACCGTGTACAAATCGACCAGATACATCGAGAGCGGATCGTCCGATTTTTCGCCGATTTTGAACGCCGGCGTCGCGGTGACCGGCCCGGCGATCAGGTCCACTTCGGCAAACGCGCTGTCATAGTCCTGGCGAATCAGCCGGCGGACCTTGAGTGCCTTGAGATAATAGGCGTCGTAGTAGCCCGCGCTCAGCGCATAAGTGCCCAGCATGATCCGACGTTTGACTTCGGGTCCGAAGCCTTCGGCCCGGCTTTGACGGTACATGCGGACCAGCGCGTTGTCGGCCTGCTCGGCGGGTGGCTTGTCTCCCGCCGCGACAAGTTGCTTGCGTTCTGCTTCAAGTTGCGACAGCATTTCGCCTTCGCCGGTTCGGTAGCCGTAATGTACGCCGTCGTAGCGCGCCAAGTTGCTCGACGCTTCGCACGGTGCGATGACATAGTACGTCGCCACGCCGTACTTGCCATGCGGCAAACTGACTTCGCGAATCGTCGCCCCCAGCGACTCGTATACTTTGTAGGCCTCGCGTACCGCAGCTTCCACTTCAGAGTCCAGCCCTGGACCGAAATGTTCGCGCACGATTCCCAATCGCAGCCCGGCCAGCGGTTTGCCGACCTTGTCGGTGTAGCGAGGGACTTCGACATCGACGCTGGTTGCATCGGACGGGTCATGCCCCGCGATGACTTCGAGCAACAACGCGGCGTCTTCGGCCGTGCGCGCCAACGGGCCGATTTGATCCAAGCTGCTGGCAAATGCTACCAACCCGAACCGGCTGACGCGGCCGTACGTGGGCTTCAGACCGGTCACTCCGCATAGTCCTGCCGGCTGACGAATCGACCCACCCGTATCGCTTCCGATCGAGAGCGGAGCCATGCCGGCGGCAATACAAGCCGCCGCTCCGCCGCTCGACCCACCGGGAATGCGTGATAAGTCCCACGGGTTTCGCGTGGGATGAAACGCCGAATTCTCGTTGCTGCCCCCCATGGCGAATTCGTCCATGTTGGTTCGGCCGAGGAACACGGCATCGGCCGCGCGCAGCTTGGCGACCACGGTCGAATCGTAGGGCGCGCGAAAGTTTTCCAAGATGCGCGAACCGCAGGTGGCCAGCTCGCCCTTCGCACATAGCAGATCTTTGACGGCGACCGGCAGCCCGCCCAAGCGACCGATCGTTTCGCCGCGTTTCCGTCGTGCGTCGATTGCGGCGGCTTGCTCGAGCGCGGCCGGGCCATCGACGCGCAAGAAGGCTTGCACTTGAGGGTCGTGCCGCGAGATTTGATCGATAAAAGCCTGAGTCAGCTCGACGGCGGTAAGCTGCCGGTCGGTAAGTTGAGCGAGCAGCGCGGTTGCCGATAGTTCGACGAGAGCAGGCATGGCGAAAGCGATCCAGCGGTAGGCGATAAGAACAGTGTCCGCCCTAGATTACCGAAAACGGGGCGACTTTGCATGCGGTCGAGAGACTTCGCGCTTAAATTTCGCCATCCAACTTCTAAGAACGACTGAACAGGAGGGAACGGAGGAAACAGAGTGATTAACAATTGATTCAATCTCTGTTATCTCGGTTTCCTCCTGTTCAATCCTTGAAGTTGTCAGCAAGTAGATCACTCGCCCAATACGGCAGGAACACGATAACATTCGTCGTCGGCCTTAGGGGCGTTGGCCAGCGCGGCCTCGCGCGAAAGTGATGGCCGCACTTCATCGGCACGAAAGACGTTCGCCAGCTCGACGGCATGCGCCATCGGCTCGACATCGTCGGTGTTCAACTCATCGAGTTGTTCGACGTATTCGACGATCTGGCCGAGTTGCACGGTCAGCCGATCGATCTCCGACTCGGAGAGCCGCAGCCGGGCCAAGAGCGCAACCTTTTCGACATCTTGGCGCGTAAGGCTCATGCTGGGCTGATTCAAAAGCTATGTCGGTTTTACTTCGTCGCAGCGGCGGGCTTTTTGGCCACATCGAGCTTGAACGGCTTGCGGCGAACGACCTTGGTAATCGCTCCGCTACGGATGCACTGCGTGCAGACGAGCTTCGTGGTGTTGGCACCTTTGACGGTGACTTTCAGGCTCTGCAAGTTCGGCTTGAACTTGCGTCGCGTGATGCCGGTGACCTTGGTACCGACGCCGCCTAAATATTTGGCCTTACCGCGGGTTTGTACCACGTTGCCGACCTGAGGGCCTTTGCCGCAAATTTCACAAATACGAGCCATCGCAAGCCTCGACTATCGCTACGGTTAAGTGCTGACACGCGATCGCGCCAGAAATTTTGCAAACCGCTAGTATAACGGATCGACGTGGGGTGACAAGTGGAAGTACGTCGCTGCGAACGGGGTTGGCGGCTTGGGGCGAGTAGTTGGTTTATCCCCCGTAGCCAAGGTCGCCGACTCGGGACAGCACCTACAAGTCCGACGCTCACGCCACGCCGGCTTGGCATTATTCCGCGACATGTCACAAATTCCCGAAAATGCGGAATAAATCCGTAACTAATACGTGCGGCATTTCTTCGTTAACCCAAGGGAGCATTACACTTCGGTAAAGGTGAGCGATGAAATATCGCGCGAATTATTCCGCATATTGCCATACTTTAGTGCGCACTTGCGTCTGCTTGTTTCGCCGATGGGATGGGTTGACGCAGAATCATGCAGGCCAGAGTCATGCACGATAGATTTTACCGCACCTGCCGGCCTGATTTCAATGCTGCGGTAGGACGGAATGAATTCCGTTTTACTTTTGTGGGTCAGGCTTTTAGCCTGACAAATGGACCCCCAGC
>JAYTAU010000566.1:0-3179 GCA_043737375.1 Planctomycetia bacterium | reverse complement strand
GTAATGCTAGGCCCTGGCCCGCAAAGTCTGCCTAGTCGATCCAATCCTGTTAATCGGCAACCTCTGGCGGCAGGTTGAGTTAATCGCACGGTATTTTTTGCTGATAATTCCCATTTAACCCAAGTTTTCCAAATCAGCACCAACATAATGGCATCTGATTGACGATGAACTGAGTCCAAATAGAATGGAACGTAAGCGATTCTGGCAACTGAACCAGCCTTTTCTGCGATTCGCTACGTATTAGAACCGTGTCTATCCAGCGTAGATGTTCAGGCGATTCCCCTCCGTCTTTATGTTGGTAGTTGCTCTTGCAAGCTCTTATCTCGTCTCTTCTTCGAAGTCGTGAACTATGAAGCGTTTGAACATCAAGTTGGCGGTCGCGTTGATAGTCGGTCTTGCCATGTTGGGAGTCGGCGTACATTTTTTGCATGCATTTCAGGTCGACCGCCATGCCGGCGGACTGTTACAGCAAGCTAAAAACGCGCGCGAAGCCGGCAACATTAATGATGCCCTCACGTTTTGCGATCGCTATCTCTTGCATCGCAACAAAGATCCGGAAGGTATTGCACTCAAAGCCGAAATGATTCACGAATTGACCGACGTGCCGGGTGCTTCCCGCAGAAGGAAGGCGCAGGCCGCCGGCCTTATGGAAGCCGCGCTGCGATCAAACCCCGACAATACTAGCTTGCGTCGCAAATTATTCGACTATTCGATCAAGCTCCAAATGGGGGCCGCGGCCATCGAACATGGCAAGTTGCTGCGCGCCGCCGGCAAGTCCGATGCTGACCTCGAATTTTTCATGGGCGTGGGGTCGCTGATGACCGCCGATCCTGAAGGTGCGTTGCAAACCTTCGCTTCGATGGTCGGTTACGACCCGATCGAAAAAACCTTCGATCTGAAAAAAGCCACGGGACCGAACAAGCCCGAGGCTTATCCGCAATTGGCCCGATTGCTCCGCGAGAAACGGGGTGACGAAGCCGAGGCCGATCGCATCATCGAACAAATGATTGTGATCAACGACGCCGCTTACGAAGCCCACCTGCTCCGCTATGCATACTGGGTTTCGCACCACAAACCGCAGGAAGCGCAGGTCTCGCTCGACCGGGCGAACGAGCTTAACCCGGATGCAGCAGATGTGATCGTGCATATGTTCGAACGTGCGCTACAAGCGCAAAAGTTCGACGAGGCGGACGAACTGTTAACCCGCGGGGTCAAGAAGTACCCCAAAGACGATCGCATGTATCGTGCGCAGGCCGGCTTGGCGCTTCGACAGGGAAAACTCGCCGAGGCCAAAGATCGCCTCGAAGCCGGTTTGGCCCAACTGCCGGAGAGTCCGGTCTTGCTGGTACAGTCGTTCGATATTTTGTTGAAGCTGGGCGACGTCGCCAACGCCGAGAAGAAACTGAAGATGTTGATCGACACCGAGTTGGGACTGCACGGCGGTTTGGTCGATTTGTTCGAAGGACAGATCCTGGCCGCGAAAAAGAACTGGAGCGCTGCGATCGAAAAGCTCGAAAAAGCGCGAACCGGTTTGGTGCAATCGGCCGAGCATCGCAAAATAATCGACCTGCTCTTGGCACAATCGCATGCCGCGCTGGGTCAGAGCGAAGTGGCGTTGAAAATTTACCGGGGGATTGCCGTCGACGACATCGCTTCGGTCGAAGCTCAGCTAGGTATTGCTCACTCGCTGTTCACCACCGGACAATTCGATGAAGCGCTGAAGGAGTACGAGCGCTTAGCGGCCGGCTTGGGCACCGAACGCATGATGACCGCACAACCCGTCTGGGGACCGCTGCTCAATCTGCGAATGACCGAACAGATTCGAAAACCCAAAGACCAACGCGATTGGAAACGGGTTGATTCGCTGATGGAACTGATAAAAACAACCGCCAAAATTCCAGAACTGAATAAAACCATGATCGAAGCCGAAGTCCTCACGCGGAAGGGTGAGACGGACGCCGCACGCGAAATGTTGGAACAGGCCCGCGAAAAGTCGCCGAACGAAGTCATGATTTGGACCTCGCTCTGCGCGCTCGAGGCCCAGGCCCATGGTCCGCATAAGGCGCTTTATTTGGCCAGCACCGCGCCGCCGGAAATTCGCGACGGCGTCGCCATGCGTCTGCTTCGCGCCGCGTTGTACGGTCGTTTGAATCCCGAGGAAGCCAAGGCCGGTTTGGCCTCGGTCGAACTAGGCATGAGCCAACTCAAGCCCGACGAACAAACGGCACTGTTGCAAGGCTTGGTTCCCGAGTATCTGCGTCGCAACGATCGTGAGAATGCCAAGCGATTGCTGAACATCCTGATGGCGAGGTTGCCAAATGACCTTGTCGTGCGATCAACCTATCTCAACGTCGCCAAGGCGGAATTCGATGTCCCCGAAATGAAGAAGATTGCCGACGAAGTCCGCAGGATCGTCGGTGCCGACAGCTCGCAGGCCCAAATGGCCGATGTCTATTGCAAAATCACCGAGGTCATGCGCGGATTACGCGAACGTGCCGCTAAGGGTGCCGCGGCGCTTGAACTCTCGAATGCCGAAAAGGCCCTGTTGGCTCAGGCCCAATCGATTCTCGACGGATTGATCAAACTGCGCCCGGTCTGGCACGAGCCGCATCTGCAACTGGCCGACATACGCGGGTTGAACAACGATCTCGCGGGCGTCGTCAATGAACTGCAACAAGCGTTCAAAAAAGGCACACTCGACGCCGGTCGCTTGCGTCAACTCTATCAACTGTTGGTTGCCTCCAATCAGTTCGACGAGGCTCGGATAGTCGAGAAGGCAATGGCAGGCCATAATACGCTCGGCCTGGAGCGATCGCAAATCGAAGTGGCCATCAACGCCAATCGCATCGACGTTGCCAAGTCCCTGCTGACCGAAGCCAAGCCGAAAGACGCCGCGGCCGCGGCCGATCAACTGTGGTATGCCAATGCGCAACGCCGGGTCGGGAACTTCACCGAATCCGAAGCCGCCTTGCGACTCGTCGTGCAAAAGGATCCGAAGTCGGTCGAAGGTTGGTTGCTGTTGGTCAATACGCTGGCGACGGCCAACAAGAAAGCCGAGGCGCAACAAGTCATCGACGACGCCAAGTCCCGTTTCGTAGGCGACATGCGCGAGTTGGTCGTGGCTCAATGCTATGAGATGATCAACGAACCGAAGCAAGCCGAAGAGTCGTACCTCAAAG
>JAYTAU010000565.1:0-3179 GCA_043737375.1 Planctomycetia bacterium | reverse complement strand
TCGGCCGGCGACGTCGAGGTTGAGGTGGTAAGCGATGTGAAGGCCGGTCACTATGAGTTGCTGCACAATGGTTGGGCCAATGGCTTCCGCATTCAAGGGGCCGTCATCCATATCGATATCCGCGGAGACAAAGTATGGATACAACACGATGGAACAGAGGAAGGTGTGGCAAGTCGATTGGTCGAAGCGGGCATCCCTCGCGATCACATCGTTCTTGCTTTTAAGGCACCCGACTTAAGAAAATATACGGATTACGCCGTCTCATAATTTCTCAACTCAACTCACGAAGCCTGCGTATTCAATGTCGCAGCAAATAGCATTGACCTCCTAAGCCCGAGATTCAACAAATGCCCAACACTTATCCCAAACTGCATAACGCCATGTGGCCCGGGCTCGTCGGTAAAGAGCCCGACACGGATCATCCGCCAATTAGTTTGGATCGGATGCTCGAACTGACCGCGCGGGCTGAAGTTGCCGGCCAGAAGTTCGACGGCGTCGATCTGTTTCTGTTCCATCCGCATACCGACCCCGACGCCAGCGACGACGACATTCGGGCGATGGCCGATAAGATTGCTTCGCATGGGCTTGCGGTTGGCTCGCTGGTCGCGCCGGTGTGGCCCGGCACGGTCGGCGGCTCGGCGATGGGAACAGACACCGATCGCAAGAATTTCGTCTTGGCCGTTAAAAAGGCCTGTCGCATCGCAGGAATTTTGAACAAACATGGCGTGCGCAAGTACGGCGTGATTCGCATCGATTCGGCCGACAGCCCGAGCCATTGGGACGCCGACCCCCGGGCCAACACCAAGTTGATCGCGGCGACATTTCGCGAAGCGGCTAAAGTGGCCAAGGATCACGGCGAACGCTTGGCCGCCGAAGGCGAAATTTGCTGGGCCGGCATGCACTCGTGGAAGAACATGCTCGAACTACTTAACGAAGTCGGTGAGCCGGAAACCGTGGGCTTTCAGGCCGATCAGGCGCACACGTATCTGTATCTATTGGGCTACAACGCCGAGCAGCATGCGCTACTCAAGCCGGGTTATTCGCAGGCCGAGTTCGATGCGGCATTCAAGCAGATGACTGACGCACTTCGTCCGTGGACGATCGACTTTCATGTCGCGCAGAACGACGGCACCGTACACGGCACCGGGTCGCACGACAACACCGGCCGGCATTGCATGGCCGACGACCCGAATGGCAAGCTCGACATTGTCAAAACGGCCGGCGCGTGGTTGCACGGTGCCAACGATCGCGGGCTGCGGCATATCTGTTGGGATGGTTGCATGTTCCCGAATGCGACGCTCGAGCAACAGCAGACCTGGAACACAATTCTGGCGACGATGCTCAAGGTGCGGGAGGCGCACGGCTGGAACTAACTAAAATCGAATGTCGAACTTCAAATGTCGAATGAATGACGAAAATCAAAGCTCGAAACCGACCGGTACATCGCCGAAGTTTGACCTTGAAGAGAGAACGGCGAAGTTTGATGAGTCCGTCATTGCATTTGCTAAATCCGTGCCAGTCACCCTCATTACGACGCCGTTGATACCGCAACTGATCCGCTGCGGAACTTCGGTCGGCGCAAACTTTTGCGAAGCTGACGATTCCGGTTCCAAAAAAGAGTTCATGTATCGCGTGAGCTTATGCAAGCGAGAATCGCGCGAGACGAAACATTGGTTGCGGATGATCGTTAAGGCGGTGCCGGAAACGCGTAGCCAAGCGCTCCCGATTTGGCAGGAAGCAAAGGAACTCAACCTGATCTTCTCAGCAATCTATCGACGTAAACCGCGAAAAGCCTAATTGAACTTCTGTTGACTTTTGAATTTCGTCATTCATTCGACATTTGGCTTTCGTACTTCGACTTTTATTACCTAAAGTTTCAAGGGATAAATAATGACAAAACCCCTCAATATCGGCATGATCGGCTATGGCTTTATGGGCCGCGCGCATTCGAACGCCTATGCCAAAGTCAGCCACTTTTTTGATCTTCCTTATCATCCCGTGCTCAAGGCCGTGTGCGCCCGCGACGAAGCCAAGGCCGCTGACTTCGCCAAGCACTGGGGCTACGAGTCGATCGAAACCGATTGGAAAAAGCTACTTGCGCGTAAGGACATCGACGCCGTCGATATTTGCACGCCGAATAACCTGCACAAAGAGATCGCCATTGCCGCGGCTCAAGCCGGCAAGATGATTCTCTGCGAAAAACCACTCGCCATGAACACGGCCGAGGGAGAGGAGATGTGTCAGGCAGTCGAGAAGGCCGGCGTCGCCAACATTGTTTGGTACAACTATCGTCGGATCCCGGCCGTAACGTTCGCCAAGCAACTGATCGACGAGGGGCGGCTCGGGCGGATCTTTCATTATCGCGCGAACTTCTTACAGGACTGGACGATCTCCGCCGAGTTGCCGCAAGGGGGCGCCGGGCTTTGGCGACTCGATGCCGCCGCGGCCGGCAGCGGAGTGACCGGCGATCTGCTGGCGCATTGCATCGACACGGCGATTTGGCTCAACGGCAATATTGCCAATGTCAGCGCGATGACCGAGACCTTCATCAAAGAGCGCACACACACGCAAACGGGCAAGGTGCAAAAAGTCAGCATCGACGACGCCTGCGCGTTCTTGTGCCGCTTTGGCAACGGCTCGCTCGGACTGTTCGAATCGACGCGTTACGCGCGCGGGCACAAAGCGCTCTACACGTTCGAAATTAACGGCGAGAATGCCAGCATCAAGTGGGACTTGCACGATCTGCACCGGCTGCAGTACTTCGACTATCGCGACGAAGGCCCGCTGCGCGGTTGGAAGTCGATCCATGTGACCGATGGCGATCATCCTTACATGGGCAAGTGGTGGGTGCCGGGACTGGCGATCGGCTATGAGCACTCGTTTGTGCATCAGGTGGCCGATTTTCTCGAAGGACTGGGCACCAACAAACCCGCTGGACCAACGTTCCGCGATGCCCTAGAGACGCAGAAAATTTGCGACGCGGTGCTGTCTAGCGCGGCCAGTGGGCAGTGGGTCGAGGTGGGCTAGTGTGCAACCCTTAAGGCTAAACGGCACAAGATTTTGCGGAGCATCTTTATAGATTGCGTTGTCCCATCCTGTCCGGAATGCGGCGAAGAAAAGGAATTTCAAACTCCATCTGTTAACGGCACTTCTGTCCGCTCTTGGCGCAAAAAAGTAGG
>JAYTAU010000564.1:0-7849 GCA_043737375.1 Planctomycetia bacterium | reverse complement strand
GCGGTGCAAGCGATAATGGCAGCCTGTGTGTTATTGGGGCTGGCTTGGATACTAACTTCGACTAGTCTGCTCATTGCCGCCAAGGGTTGGCCGCGTGTTTGCCTGGCGATCGCCGGCGCGCTATGGTGGCTCTTCCTTTGGCCAAGCTGGTTCGGCTGGGTGATTATGCTGGCGAGTCTGCTAGTCGGTCGCGTCTGGCCGTTGGCTGTAAAACTTCGCGGGGCGTAATACCGCGGTCAATCCGCTATCGGCCAATAGCGGAGCACGAGCATCAATACTGTGGGGCACTCCATTTCAGCGAATAGCAGGGAGCCAAGCGTGACCTCATCGTACATCATCGCTGCGTGCCGCACTCCGATCGGCAAGTTACTCGGCTCGCTGTCATCGCTGTCCGCACCGGAACTCGGCTCGATCGTCGTGCGCGAATGTTTAGACCGCGCGGGCATATCTCCGGATGAAGTCGATGAAGTCATCCTGGGCAATGTGTTGTCCGCCGGGCTCGGGCAAGCGCCGGCGCGACAAGCTGCCCTGCGGGCCGGGCTGCCGCCGACCGTCGCGGCATTGACCATCAACAAAGTTTGCGGCTCGGGACTGAAGGCGGTGATGTTGGCCGATCAAGCGATCCGCGCGGGCGACGCGCGGGCGATCGTCGCCGGCGGAATGGAAAATATGAGCCGCGCGCCGCATTTGCTACTTGGCGTGCGCGAAGGCTGGAAATTCGGCGAGCAACGGGTACTCGACTCGATGCAGCACGACGGGCTGTGGTGCGCCTTCGAGAACGTCGCGATGGGGGTCGAGGCCGAATTTATCGCCGGTTGCAAGCAAATCGCACGCGTCGATCAAGATGCTTTCTCCGCTGAAAGTCATCGCCGCGCCATCGCGGCCATCGAGTCGGGCGCGTTCGCCAAGGAAATCGTGCCCGTCACCGTGTCGCAGCGTAAAGGAGACCTCGTGGTGAGCCGCGACGAAGGGCCGCGCGCTGACTCTTCGCCGGATTCGCTGGCCCGATTGAAGCCGTCGTTCGATACTGCAGGCACAGTGACTGCGGGCAATGCGTCGCAAATCAGCGACGGTGCCGCGGTCGTACTCGTTGTGGACGAGGCAACCGCACGACAGTCGAACAATACGATGAAGGCGAGGATCGTTGCCACCGCAACCAGCGGCGTTGCGCCCAAAGAATTGTTCATCGCTCCGGTGACGGCCATCGAGAAAGTTTTGACGAAGGCGAGGCTATCGCTCGATCAAATCGACTTGATCGAATTGAACGAGGCGTTTGCCGCGCAGAGTCTGGCGTGCATGCGACCGCTGGAATTATCGGCCGATCGCGTGAATGTCAACGGCGGCGCGATCGCGTTGGGACACCCGATCGGTGCCAGCGGAGCGCGGGTGCTGGTCACGTTGCTGTATGCGCTAGAGCAACGCGGGTTGAAACGCGGGCTGGCATCGCTCTGTTTGGGTGGCGGCAACGCCGTGGCGATGATTGTCGAACGGGTTTAGTTGTCGATTGTGTGTAGGAGCCGATTCCTATCGGCGAAGAATGTTTGCATCACGAATTCTTATCGGCGAATAGCTCTGCTCACGGACAGGAATCCGCTTCTGCAGATCTGTTCGCTCCTACAGACGATGCGTGGGCACTACTGGCAGCCCGCTCAAACAACAGTTGACCGGACACACATCGTGGCTGGCACCGAGTGATCCAAGCGCCGGTCGTTCAATATTATCGACCCGTCCTACTTCGACGGCCGTTCGCTCGACAATCAGCTCGCGAATCATCGTGACAAACCGCGGATGCGTGCCCACCGTGCCGGCGCGGACCATGTTCATACCAAGTTCAGCGCACAGATCGTGCGCCTCGGTATCCAGATCATAAAGCACTTCCATGTGGTCGGAGATAAATCCGATCGGGCTAATCACGATGTCGCGCACCCCGTCGGCATATAACGACCGAACGTGATCTAAAATGTCGGGCTCGAGCCAGGGCTGTGCGGCCTGCCCACTACGACTTTGATAGACCAACGAATAGCGTTCGGCGGGAATTTTTAGTTGGTCGGCAACCAGTCGAGCTGCTTCGTTCAGTTGCACCTCATAGCGACAGTTCTGTGCCATGCCAAGCGGAATACTGTGGGCTGTAAATACCAAGTGACACGCGCCGCTCCGGGCCGGTTCGATCTGTGCTAACGCAGCTTGCACGCGATCGACCACAGGCGCGATATAACCGGGGTGATTATAAAACACCCGCAATTTGTCGATTTGCGGCGCGCCGAGCCCGACTGTTTCTTGCGCCTGTGCAATATTTTCGCGATATTGCCGACAGCCGGAATACGAACTGTAAGCCGAAGTGAAGAAGGCCAGCGCGCGGCGAATTCCATCGTGCTGCATCTGCTTGAGCGTGTCGCTCAGCAGCGGATGCCAGTTGCGATTTCCCCAGTAAATCGGCAAGTTCGGCCCGGTTGCCTCCAGTTCGACGCGCAGCGCATCGATCAGGGCGCGGTTTTGGGCGTTGATGGGGCTGACTCCGCCGAAATGCTGGTAATGCTCGGCAACGGCCAGCATCCGTTCACGTGGGACGTTCTTGCCGCGCAGCACGTTTTCTAAAAACGGCATTACGTCGTCGGGGCCTTCAGGACCTCCGAAAGAAACTATTAGCAGGGCGTCGTACATCGGGTGAGGTGTGGAGCGTGACGGGTGTGGGTGTTCGCGTCAGAAGTGGGCTGGCAACAAACGGCTGCTTAGCGGTGCGGCCAACGGCTCAAACTTTTCTTTGAAGACGTACTGAATCGTAGTCGGCAATCGACTTCTGCCAAGCGCCCATCGGAATCGTGCCGACCGTCCATCAAAGCAACAAGCCGCTTGACCGGAGACGGCCAAACGGCTTGATGACTGCAATCAATTGACCCCGACGGGATTCGAACCCGTGTCGCCGGCGTGAAAGGCCAGTGTCCTAACCACTAGACGACGGGGCCAATTTTTTTCTGCTCGCAATGTGGCGGTAGTCGCCAAGCAAATCATTGAATCAGGCTGTATAGTGGTCGCCGTAAAAAGTGTCAAGTGGACCGAGGCGACGACCAGGCCGTATTATCGCTACAAATTGTCCGATGGCAACCGCAGCAATGGTGAGAATTTTAGATCGCTGAGGAGATACTGAAACGATCCGGTCTAAGCCGCAGTTCGACGTCGTCGAGCAATGCCTAAAATCTAGCCGCTCGTAAGATTACACGTCGCTCGGCTTGGCAGATTCGCTATCGCTAGACGAAGCCACTCGCGGTTCATGACTGACAGTCGTCTCATGTGAGCTGTCATGTCCGCCGTTGCGCAGAATGGCATCATAGACTTCGCGGCGATGCACAGGGACTTCCTTCGGTGCTTCGACCCCGAGACGTACTTTGTCGCCACGAATCTCGACGACCACGATGGTAATGTCATTATTGATGACAATACTTTCGTTTTTTTTCCGCGAAAGAACCAGCATCGTACTTTCCTTTTCCACGGCTGTCCGCAAATCGCTGGAGCAGTAATTGCATCCTTCCATGCGCCCGAACCTAGATTTTCGACCGACCTTATTATAAGGATCAAAAAGCCGGAAATCGGTTCTGTATGCAGACACTTCCTTGTTTTACTCTACGTGTTAACTAAGACCAGTCAAGCAAAGTTAGTGGGTATTCCGTTGGCTGCTAGGTGTGATTCCACATTTCGGCACAAGATTCGTTACACCGCTAGAGATCTGCATCGTATCATCACCCCGCGTTCGCCGTTGGTAGGGTTCCGAATGCAAGTCAATACGCCAAAAAGACTTACATCAGACATTAGATTGGCTTCTGATATTCCACAAGGTACGTAATAGTAGGTTTATAGTCATGTAATCTAGTTCACATTCAGTGCCCGAACGAGCTCGACGATTATTCGTAATTTTCGCTGCCTAGCTGTCAGAAATCTGGGAAAACGGGAAAGTTCAGCTTATTAGCTGTGCTTTCGGGAAGATTGTTAGTTCGCGTTTTCGTCAAACATCGTGCGATGTGCATGGAAAATCTGCGCGCTTGCACACGACGCATTACGACTAGGTCGAGCCATGACAATTGATGTTTGTCATTCAGCTCAGGCTGTCATCGCATCTCATCGCCGCGGAAAGCCGGAAATCATTCAAGCTCGATGCGCGAGCAATTGAATTCCAAAATACTCGTTTGCGCTGCGCGATTGTCTGGAACGGTCACCCAAAAGTAATTGTCGCGCAGGCGGAATTTTAACGTTGGCAGTACCAGCACCGCGAGCGTGACAAAGCAACATGTTGCGCTCAAACTCGACTCTTCGCTTGCGGAGTCGAAGACCGTCCCTATAATTCGAGTACGGTTTGTCTTTGGTTGCTACGAATGAAATGCGGATTCGGCAGTGTTTCTTGTCGTGTCTTTTCGTTTGCTCTGCGGAGTATTGTGATGCGCGATTGGTTGAAGGATGTCTATAGTGCGGTAACGACCGTGCTACAAGGAATGCGTATCACGCTGCGCTATTGGTTCAAGACGTATCAGCCCGGTCGCGGCGCGTTTACGCAAAAGTTCGAGTACCCCGAGCAGCCGGTGCCGGTGTCGGCGCGCTATCGTGGTTTTCATCGCTACGACCTGACGACCTGTATTTCGTGCGACCAATGTGCCAAGGCATGTCCGGTTGATTGTATTTACATCGGTAAAGAGCGAGTTACCAACGGCAAGGGCTTTAAGATCACCGGCTTCACCATCGACTATTCCAAGTGCATGTTTTGCGCATTGTGCGTAGAACCTTGTCCGGTCGATTGTATCTTCATGGGTGCGACGCACGATTTGAGTTGCTACAGCCGCGACGGATGCATCGTCGATTTTTCCCGGCTGCCGGTCGAGGTGGCCTGGGGCCGATCGACGCTCAACCCAACGGCTGTCGCCGATTCGAAGGTCATCGTCGAGCCGGTGCATGGCGGGCCGAACCAATAGGCGAGCGTGCTGTCGGTAAGTACTATCGTGGCATTCGGGAATAACGAATTCGATTTATCGATGGGCCAGATTCAAGAACGCCGCTTTCAACCCCCTTGCCAATTGGTCCGTATTGGTAGAATACTTACAGAATGTACTTTGTAAGTTGGCTGGCCCATGACGCCAAGACAACAAGGAGACGACGAGAATTTTGCTCCACTGCGACGAGACAGAAATACATTGCGAGAGCAGGCACAGCGGTCGCTAGATTCAGCGGTCGATTACAGGGGAACAATCCATGGCATACGCAGGTGTGAAATATTCGGGGTCAGCCGAGCCTAAGCTATTCACGGTCGAACAAGCCAATGCCATGTTGCCATTGGTCCGAGCCATCGTAAAAGACGTTGCCGAACTATCGAGAGATGTGGTCGAGCGACGCGAGCGGCTGTCGCTGCTGTTGTCAGGGCGCGAAGACGAGCCGGCCGACATGTATCGCGATGAACTGGCCCAGGTCGAGCAAGAGCTGGAAAAGGACACTCAGCGCCTTCGTGAGTACGTTCAAGAACTCCAAGAATTGGGCGTCGAGCCGAAGAACGGCCCGGAAGGACTGGTCGACTTCCGTTGCTTGATGGATGGTCGCGTGGTCTATCTTTGCTGGAAGTTGGGCGAGGCCGAAATTACCCATTGGCATGACCTCGATAGCGGTTTTTCGGGACGTCAGCCGCTGCCCAATGAGAGCGGATTGCAATCGACGTCAGTATCGGGCATGGCCGGCCCGGAAGAATTGTAGTCGTACCAAAATAAACATCTCATTCCGCGAGGTGATTCTGAAGCGCCAATGTAGCCATCTCGCTCAGCGAGGTGTATCCGTTGCCGGTTCGCTATCCATTAAGAGTTATAAATTCTCCTCGCGGAGCATACCGTGACTTTGAACCTTCTCTTGCAAAACCCGTGGGCTGCTTTACAATCGAGCGGGTTCGAGAAATTTTTCACAGTTGGCCAATTCTGCGACCGCGACTCGCGATCTTAAATCGCTTGGTATCACATGACTTCTCCCACAGCCATAGCGGCCTACTTGGCACTATTCGCGGGCCTGGGCCTGGCGTTTTTGGCCGTCAACTTATTAGTCGGTAAATTAGTTCGCCCCGACACGCCGACGGTCGAAAAATCCGAGATTTATGAATGCGGCGAACCGACCATCGGGTCGAGCTTCGTGCAATTCGACCTGCGATTTTATGTCGTCGCCTTGCTGTTCATTATTTTCGATGTCGAGGTGGCTTTTTTCTTTCCATGGGCCACAGTGTTTGGCAAAACGACGAATCTGAGCGATCCGCAGATCACAACCGTCGTTGCTACGGCCGATTCGAACGGTGTTCCAAAGCTGCAGTTGACGCCGGCGGCAGACAGCGTGATGCGCGAAATGGGAATTCGCAATCCCCTGCCGCCGCCGATCCCAGCCGAAGTTTCGCCTGCTTTGCAAAAGCGGTTAGGCCGAGTGCCGAACGGTGCCGAGCAGAGTAATGATGCATTGCAAACCAGTGCCCGACGCATGGGGTTATTTTCGATCTTTGATATTGGCGTGTTTTTCGCCGTTCTGCTGGTTGGTTTTGCTTACGTTTGGAAACGCGGCGATTTGGATTGGGTTCGCGCGGTCAGCCAACAGCGGGCCGAAGCGGGCCGTGCGTCAACGATCGATGATCGCGAGCCGGCGTTGACTGCGTAAGCGGCTTGTAACGGCGTCCCAGGCAAGCGGGCCGTTGGCCGGGCCGCTAAGCTGCCGTTCGATTCACAATGCGTAAGCCGTATCACCGGAGTTGTCTTGCTGATTTCGTACTATGTCCTTTGTACTTCGTTCTTTCCTGCCCCCTGATCCCTGCCCCTCTGCAACATGCGCGGCACGTCGTTTCTCGATCGCTTGAAGCATCGCTTCGGCGACAAAATTACCGGCTCGAATCTTGAGGCCATTGATCCTTGGATCGAAGTCTCACCGGCGGGCTTGCGCGAAGTTTGCAAGTTCCTCAAGTCGGATAGCGAGCTGTCTTTCGACATGCTCAATAGCATCACCGTAGTCGATTATTGCGAGCCGGATGCCAAGAAGGCGGCCAAAGTCACGTGGCAGCCGCATCTCGAAGTGGTCTACCATCTGTGGAGCGTGAAGTATCGCGTGAGTTTGGTGCTGAAAGTCATGTTGCCGCGTTGGCTGAATGATCAGCCGGGCGAGATTCCCGAACTGGCCACAGTCAGCGATATTTGGCGTACGGCGGATTGGCACGAACGCGAGGCTTACGATCTGTCGGGCGTTCGATTCATGGGCCACCCCAACCTACGCAGAATTCTGTGCCCCGAAGATTGGGTCGG
This sequence comes from Planctomycetia bacterium, assembly GCA_043737375.1. Classification (GTDB taxonomy): domain Bacteria; phylum Planctomycetota; class Planctomycetia; order Pirellulales; family JALHPA01; genus JAWXCH01. The sequence goes on along the minus strand of JAYTAU010000564.1, from coordinate 557 downwards.
CTACCCGTTGCGCAAAGACTACGAGATGCCGCTGGAATATCATGGGATTCGCGGTAGGTAGTCAGTTGTCCATTTGAAGAACCGATAATGCCATGAGCATCGCCTTCTCAGCTAAATCAGAAAGCAGAGCCAATCCAGGATTAGACTCGTTTCCGCGTTTGGGGGCATCAATGTACGCGATCGCGTTTGATATGGACATCGAATCGTTACGGTCGTCATACGGCGATCCTTACAACAACGCGTACGCTGAAATCAAGAAAGTTCTTGAAAGCCACGGCTTTTCTCGCCAGCAAGGCAGCGTGTACTTCGGCGATGAAACCATCAACGCGGTGACTTGCGTTCTGGCAGCCATTGATCTCTCGAAATCTTTGCCGTGGTTTGCTGCTTCGGTTCGCGATATTCGGATGTTGCGCATCGAAGAACTGAACGATCTGATGCCCGCCGTGCAGCAAACTTAGATTTGAAATTGGTCATATTAGCCCGAAGCATCAACGAGGCATCGCCATTGATTATGAGACTTCCTCGCTGACGCGTCGGGTTAGGATAAAAATCAGTTG
>JAYTAU010000563.1:0-3183 GCA_043737375.1 Planctomycetia bacterium | reverse complement strand
TCGAAGGTGCCGTACAAAACCGTTGGAGTGTCGCCGAAGTTCGTCGCGAGCGTTGGCAAGCCTTCGGCGGCATCGAAGCGGAACAACCTCGCGACGGCGAGATCGTCGCTGCCGAGACTGACGAAGATGCCGACACAGGCGATTCCGGCAATCAACGCGATCCACACGGCAACATAACAGGCGGCGAGTTTGCCACGGGCCCTCGACCCGAGGGACCGGACTTTGGTGACGACCCAACCGGCCTGGCAACCGCCGGGCAAGACGCGCCGTGGGCCGACGACGCGACGGATGCAGGCGAAGGCGATCGTGACGCGGGTGCCGGATCGGGTATTGAACCGGTTCGTCCGTTTGTCGATCTACCCGATCTGCCGAGCGATTTGTTCGATGCGCTGGAGAGCTTCAAGCTAGCGATCTTGCGGCATAAAACGGCCGGTTGGCGCGATGTTTCGTGCGACGACGTGCTGGCGAGTCTCAATGCGCTGAAAACGTTGGCGTTGGCACCGGCGTAACCATTAGCAAGCGGTGTGTTGGTCTGGTGTGCCACTGGCTCCGCCAGTGCTGATTGACCAACGTTCGCCCCCCGGTGTATTCACCGGGAGCTAAATTCCACCGGGGCTAAGTTGATGTCGCTCGCTACGCGGCCTTTAACCCGCGATTCTGTTTGGCCAACTCTTGCAGCAAGAACTCGACCGCTTTTTGCATTTGCGCATCGCCCGCACTGTCCGACGGCGATTTTGGCGGCGGCTTCTGCGCATCGCTCGCAGTGTCGCTTTTCCCATGGTCTTTCCCCTCAGTCCCACTCCCCACCCCTGCCCCCTGATCCCTAACCCCTGACCCCTTCTCTGACCCCTGATCCCTATCCCCTGCCCCCTTCTCTGACCCCTGTTCCCTGACCCCTTCCTTGCCCCCTTCCTCATCCCCTTCGTCAACATCGGCCTCCATGCCGGCCGGTCGATCGGCACCCCGTTTCACCTCGTCCAACGTCAGCCGATCGCGCATGAATCGCCATTCCTTCCAGGCGCGAAACTCGTCGTCGGTCAGTCGCTGTTCGTAGCCCGCATCGGGCGTGACACCCCATTCTTCGCTCTCGGGCTGCCGCTTGTCGGGTTGCTTAGGGTCCGGCTTGCGATGGATATTTTTATCGTTGGGTCGCCAGTAATAGGCGGTCGTAAGTTTCAAATCGCTTTTGCCCCCCGTCACGGGAATCACGTTCTGCACGGTGCCTTTGCCGAAGCTACGTTCGCCGATGACCACGGCGCGACCATGATCTTGTAGACAAGCGGCGATGATCTCGCTGGCGCTGGCACTATGCCGGTTGACGAGTACCACCATCGGGAAGCCGGTGTAAGTGCCCGGTGCCGTGGCCTCGTACTTGTCGCGGACACGTCCGTCGCGGCCGCGTGTGGTGACAATCGTGCCGCTTTCGATGAACATGTCGCAGGTATGAATTGCCGTTTCGAGGTATCCGCCCGGATTATCGCGGAGGTCCAAAATCAGCCCCTGGATGCCGCGCTCGCTCAGTTGCTGCATGGTTTTGTTCAGGTTCTCTTCGGTATGCTTGCCGAAGTTGTCGATCCGGATGTAAGCGATCTCGGGATGGTCGGCCACGAAGAAATTGAAATGCCCTTCCTGGTTCAGCGTGTCCCCCAGTACCGACGGCACCGGAATCATCGCCCGCTTGATCGGCCCCGTATCGAACGGGTCGATTTTGCCTTGGCGAATCAACGTGAGTGCCACGGGCTCGCCGATCGGTCCTTTCATTTTTTTGGTGATCTCGTCGACCGCCAGACCGCGAATGTCTTGACCGTCGACCTTGATGATTTTATCGCCGGCTCGAATGCCCGCGCGTTGGGCCGGAGTATCGATCATGGTGCCCATGACGGCCAGCCCTTTGGTTTTTTTGTCGGCCGAAACCGAGATACCGATGCCGCCGAACTCCTGTTCCAGCGACTCGCGAAACCGCTTGCTGTCGTCTCGCCCGAAGTACGACGAGTTTTCGTCGAGCTTTTTCATCATTCCCTTGACCGCGGTTTCGAACAGCTGGTCGGGGTCGACCGGCTCGACGTACTCATTCTCGATATGGTCCATCACCTCGGCAAAGTAGCGCCCGTACGGATTGCGGTCCTGCACGCGGTAGCAAACCAGCGACACCACGGCCGCGAGCATGATGATGAAAAAGTTGGTGCGAGGCATGGAAGCGGAGGGGTCGGGGGTCAGGGAAATTACGAATTACAAAGGACGAATTATGAAAGTCGTTGAGCGCAAAACCACTGACAACTGAAAACTAACCGCTGACAATCGCTTCGACACAATCGCTCGCCGCTCATCCCTCGCTGCTCGATGCTTCCGCCTCAAATGTCATAATACAAACAAAACTCATAAGGATGCGGGCGGAGGCGCATCGGATCCACCTCGTGCTCGCGTTTGTATGCGATCCACGTTTTGATCACGTCGGCCGTGAACACATCGCCGCGCAATAAGAACTCGTGCCCTTCGTCCAGCGCCGTGAGCGCCTCGTCCAGCGAGCCGGGCGTCTTCGGTACGCGCTTCAGCTCCTCGGGCGGCAGATCGTAAATGTCCTTGTCCAACGGCTCGCCAGGGCTGATCTTGTTTTGAATGCCGTCGATCGCCGCCATCAAAATCGCCGAGAACGCCAAGTACGGATTGCAGCTCGGGTCGGGGCAGCGAAACTCGATCCGTTTCGCCTTCGGGCTGGGGCTGTACATCGGAATGCGACACGAAGCCGAGCGATTGCGCTGCGAGTACGCCAGGTTCACCGGCGCTTCGTAACCGGGCACGAGGCGCTTGTAGCTGTTGGTCGTCGGATTGCTGAACGCCAAAATCGCCGGCGCGTGCCGCAGAATTCCGCCGATCGCGTGCAGCGCCATTTCACTCAGTCCCGCGTAACCGCTACCCGCAAATAGCGGCTCACCGTTTCGCCACAGCGAGATATGCGTGTGCATGCCGGAGCCGTTGTCGCCGTACAGCGGCTTGGGCATGAACGTCACCGTCTTGCCGTATTTGCGGGCGACGTTTTTGACGATGTACTTGTACATGCACATTGCGTCCCCCATCTTCACCAGCTCTTGAAATCGCAGATCGATTTCACACTGGCCGGCGGTGGCGACTTCGTGATGCTGGGCTTCGACGTCCATTCCGCAGTCGATCATCGTCTGCATCATT
>JAYTAU010000562.1:0-7859 GCA_043737375.1 Planctomycetia bacterium | reverse complement strand
CCACATGTTACGCGCCTGGTGATCGACGACAGCGAAGTCACCGACACCGGGTTGAGACATGTCCGCAAGCTCGATCGACTCAACAGCCTCGACGTGCGCAAGACCAAAATCACCGACGAAGGATTGAAGCACCTTGCCGAATTAACCCGGCTCAAGCAGATTGATTTGCGCGATACCGAAGTCACGCTCGAAGCAATCGAACGTCTGGAGCGAAAGCTGCCCCGCACTAAAATCAATCACAACGCCAGGTAACGGTAATTGTTCCTGTTGCATGCCGTGTCGACGCTCGGAATCGGAATGAATTCCGTTCTACTTGGCCGACTTCAGCGTTTCCAAATACTTCATCAACGACGCCAAATCTTCCGAGGTCAGTTTATCGCACATGCCGGTCGGCATCACCGATTGCTCGCGCCGGCCGCGCTCGTCGATTTGCTTTTTGACCAGCGTGGTCAATTGACCTTGGCCGTTTCTCACGTCGACTTCATCGCCCGATTCGCGCGTCACGAAACCTTCGACCGTCCGGCCGTCGTCCATCAAAAACCACTGCGTCTCAAAACCCTGAGCGATTTTACTGCTGGGCTTGAGCACCGACTCGATCAGCTCGCGGCGATTGTAGCGCGTCGAAATATCGACCAACGACGGGCCTTTGGCAACTTCATTGGCAGCCACGGTGTGACAAACCACGCAGCCTTGCCGCAAGTATAAGCGGGCACCGCGTTTGGCGTCTCCCTTATGATTGACCGCTTGTTCTGCCGCTTCGTCGTACGGCAGCGTGGCGATTTGCGGCCCCTTGCTGTTGAAGGATGCATCGTCGAGTTCGAGCGCTGCCGCGGCAAACTTCGCCGCCTTCCGTACGTCGTCGCGCTGGTCATGCTGCATATTCATGACTTGCAACGACGATTGTTCGGCGCGAAAGTGAGCGATTGCCTGCAACAGATCGACGGTCGATTGCCGATCCTTCCAAGCTTTCTCGATCGTTTCGTTTATAATTTGTTGCAGCTCTTTCGTCACTTCTTTTCTAATCGTTTGAGCCAGCAGAACCCCATACGCCAATTGCCGAGTCTGCGGATCATCGGCCGCAGTCAACTTGGCAAAATGGCCCACGCGAGGAATTTGTCGGTGGTGTTGCGCATAATCCGCTCGCACCGAAATCAATTCGGGCGAGGGCTTTTCGATCGACAGCGACTTGGTCATTACGCGATCGCACTGGTCGAAAGCATGACCATCGTGGAATGACCGCAGCAACGCCTTGATCGCCATGACCTGCTGAGCAGAATCGCCCGACGAACCGGCCTCTTCGAACAGCTTAAACGCAGCCTCGGTTATCCGTTCGCGGCCGGCCAACAGCGTGATTGCCTGTGGACGAAAGGCGCTTTCGCGATCGGCAAGTCGCAAAATCGCCGGCACGGCTTCCGGCAAGTCGATTCGATGTCGTTTCATTTCCACGAACAGCCAACGCAGCACCTCGGCATCATCCTGGGCAATTGTCTCGCGCAACACTGCGGCGATTTTCTCGGACTGCTCCCACGTCACCGGTTTGTAGTACGGGCCGGTCGTGTCAGGGCGCGTGCCCCACCAAGTCGCATCCCAAGGCGCTTCGCGATTGTAAAGTCGGCACAGCGCGACGAGAAATTGCCGCTTGGCATCCGAACTTTCGCACTTGGCCAATCGCGAAATCAACCCCTCGACCACGTCGGCCTGATGCAGCGATTGCAGAACGCGCAACACGCCGGCCGTGTTGCTGCCGTTCGGCAAGTCGATCGCATTCAAACATGCTTTGGCAGCTCGCAGCTTAACTAGCGATTGGATCGCCGCATATTGAACCAGCGGGTCGCTATCGGCGGTCAGCGGCAACAGCGAAGCGGCGACTTCCGGTTTGTTCAATCGTCCCAGCGCAGTAGCGGCTTGAAATCGCACGCGTGCGTTTTTGTCGGACAATGCTTCGACGAACGGCGTCGTCGGCAGTTCCGTCAGTGTCCTGATGTCATCGGTCAACGACCGCAGTGCGAATTCGCGCAGCTCGTCCTTGCCGGCCAGTCGCAATATTGCCTCGTGCGACTTCGCGCCGCTCAGTTGCCCGAGCGTAAAGATGGCCGCGACGCGCACCGACAACGGCTCGTTCGAAGCAGCCAGCTTTTCGAGCCCGGCGGCCAAGACCGTCTGATCGCCGCGTCGCAATATCTCGCGCTGCGTGTGCGTGCGACAAACATGGCTCGGCGAAGCCAAATGCGCTAGCAACTCTTCATTCGTTGCGGTCTTCAAATTCGGAAATGCCGGCCGCTTACCGTCGATCGGTTGCACGCAAACCACAAAGCCGACATTCGGCCCCGAGTAGGTGTAGCTGCCGTCCTTCCAACTACTGATGTAGAGCCGCGACTGGCCGTCGACGTCCATATCGGTCGGGCGAAGAACTTTGATGAACTCTTCTTGGCCCGCCTTGAAGCCGGCGCCGTTGGGCGTCAACGGGTGTCGATAAATAATGTTGCGCCCCCAATCGCAGGTGTACAACGCATCGCCAAATTCGCCAGGCAGCCCTGGTTCTTGCAGATACAACGAACCGCATGGCGATCCTCCGCCGTAATCGGCCAACGGTTGAATGATCTCGTTGGGAAAATTGATGAATAGCCGCGGATAGCCGTACTGGCCGTTTTGAATCACATGGCTGAGCCGCACGTTCCAGCCGCCGCCGTCGTTGGTATTATCGCGCGTGAAGCAGTTCAAAAGCGGATCGACGGCCACATCATAAATGTTGCGTTGACCGTGCGAGACGATCTCGAGCCCGCTGCCGTCGGTTCGTACCCGCACCACTCCGCCGCCATGCATCTGCTGTTGCGTACCGTCTTTCCCCTCGGCTTTCAGAAAGCCGTAGTCGCCCACGGCGATGTACATCCAGCCGTCGATGCCACAGCGCAATCCGTTGGTCGTGTGATCGGCCCCGCGAAACTTCAAGTCGAATCCCAACCCCTTGACCAACACTTCCGAACGATCCGACACGCCGTCGTCATTCTCATCGAAAAACGCAGTCACGAACGGCGGATGCTGTACGTACAACACACCGTTGTCGAAGAACATGCCGCGCGGGCTGTCCATTTTGGCAAATGTCGTGAATAGATCGGCGCGGTTGTCGCCGTCGGTATCGACACAGCGAATCACCCGGCCGCGATCTGCCTTGGCGTCGATCGAACCGTTTTCGTCGATCGCCACAAACACCGCGCCGGTCGGCGATGCCGCAACGCAGGTCGGGTAACCGGCATCGGGGGGTGCGGCAAACAACGTGGCCTCGAAACCGGCGGGCACCTTGATACCCGACAATATTTTTTGTTCGTCAACGGCTACAACCTGGGCAGCATTTTTCGCCGGCGGTTCGGCGGCCTGCACGGAACAAAATCGTTCTGAACCAAGGGCAATGCTGCCCAAGACAATCAACAATCCTAGCAAACGCATTGGCCTAGAGGTCACAAAAAGCTCCGCAATTAGGTGGGAAACTGAGTTGGTGGGAAACTAGGCGGGAAGAACCTATATTGTAATCGCGCTGCGAACGAAACAACGCGGAAAAAGAAGCGGATGGGGTGGGATTCGAACCCACGTTGGAGTTACCCCCAAAGCAGTTTTCAAGACTGCCGCAATCGTCCACTCTGCCACCCATCCAAGTCTAGTTTTTACGGTGTTTTGTGCGTTATCCCTCGCTACTCTCTAGTGGCTTGACGCCCGTTCTGACGCCCGGTAGGCTATTTCCATACAAGAGACGCCCACTCGGTTGCATCGAGCGGGCGTCAGTGACGCCACCTGTGATGGAGGTAGTGCCGTGGCTAATTCTAGCAAGGCGGTCGATTCTAAGAAACCCGCCAAACCCCGGGCCGACTTCCCGTTGTATCCGCACGCCAGCGGACGATGGGCAAAAAAGGTCCGTCAAAAAACTTTGTTCTTCGGGCCGTGGTCCGACGCCCAGGCCGCATTAGACAAGTGGCTGGCCGAGAAAGACTATTGGCTTGCTGGCCGCACGCCCCCGGCGAATCTGGGCGGCGTACAAGTACGCAACTTGCTCAACAATTTTTTGGCTTACAAGCAATCGCAGCTCGACAGCAACGAGCTTGCGCCCCGCACATTCGACCGCTACAAGATCACGACCGACTTACTGGCCGACGTGTTCACCCCCGGCCGTCTAGTCGACGATCTGCGTACCGAGGATTTCGAGCGGCTGCGGAACATCATGGCGAAGCGTTGGGGGCCGGTTGCTCTGGGCAACGAAATCCAAATGATTCGGACTTGCTTCAAGTATGGCTACGAATCGGGCTTGCTCGAAAAGCCGATGCGATTCGGACCAGCATTCAAAAAACCATCGGCCAAAACTCTGCGGCAGACTCGGGGCGCTCGAGGGCCGCGACTGTTCACCCCGGCCCAAGTGCATTCGCTCTTGAAGCACGCCACGGTGAACGGCAAGGCCATGATCTTGCTCGCATTGAATGGTGGACTGGGCAACAGCGACTTGGCGTTGATGCCGGTCGAGGCGTTGGACCTGCAATCGGGCTGGCTTGACTACGCCCGAGCTAAAACCGCTGTTCCCCGTCGAATCCCGCTATGGGCTGAGACTGTGGCCGCATTGCGTGCCGTGGCCGTTAAACGCCCGCAGGCGACCGACCCCGACGAAGCTAATTTAGTATTCATCGCACGCCGGGGTGAAAGTTATATCGGTGACCACAAGGGCCAACGTGTCGTGCAAGAGTATGCCCGAGCCGCGAAGCTGGCAAAGGTCGAGGGCCGGACGTTCTACGATTTTCGCCGGACGTTTCAAACCATTGCCGAAGGGGCGCACGATCTTGTAGCCGTGCAGTCCATCATGGGCCATGCGGCGGCCAGTGGCGATATGTCGGCCATCTATCGACAGAGCATCGAGGATGCCCGCCTGCAAGCCGTCGTCGCGCACGTACGCACTTGGCTATATTCTAAAAAACCGAAAGCAAAGTAGAATCAAGTTCGCTGGACTTTGCGGGAGTAGCTACCCGCTGGCTGGCCGTCTGTTGTGGTCGTAACTCCCCACGATGGACGGCTGGCCGGTTCAGCCCAACAACGGAGTTACTTCTATGGATAGTTTTTTGCCCAAGGTCGAGGCATGTCTCGTCAATTACGTCGGATCGTTAATGGCAGAATGGACCAAGTTCGATTCGGAAAAGCAAACGAAAAATGAGTCGGTCGCACTTGCAACCCTGGTATTTACTGGGCTGGCCGAAATGCAAATCACAGCCGACGTATTCTGGGGGGGTGAACGGGCAAGCGTTGAAGCTGTTGTAAGCGGTATTTGGCGCAATACACTTCCTTTCAAAGTGGGTGAATGCGTGCCCGGTTGGTTTGGTAAGGTATGCAGGGCGCAACCGTCAAGTAAATTTAAGGTTCGGCTCCTGCAATTCGGTCTACAGGCACAAAGTAATCCCGATTTTGACGTGGTCGAATTCGTAATGGAGCGGCATGAGTGGAAACCGCCGCGCATTAAAACGAGGTTACTTGAATGGCCGACGCCAATCAATTCAATGATGCTGGACAAAATCAATTTGTCCGGAAAGAATTTTTCTAAAAATTCCGCATTCAAAAAGTGGCTGCTCAAGAATTATCAAACTTCCCCAACGGCCGCACAACTCCGTGCTGATTGTCCGAAGAAATTCAAAAACTTTCTAACGTCAAAGCCCATTCGCCAACAGCTAAAATCGCTTTGCACGGTCGAAGAATTTGCCGCTCTGCCAGAGAAAAAACGCGGACGAAAATCGGTGCAAAAGCGAAACAAATAGGGCAATCAATTTGTCCAATTTGACTGGTCGAATTGGTACATTTTCATTCTCAATAGTCCCGTCAGAATGCACACAGTGATAGTCACCTATCGAACTGTGGAGCATCTCAAATGGTCGGACTACCTGCTGGGCGAACGAAGCTGACGCCCCCGCAAATCGCAAAACGATTTGGCATCGACGTAAATAAAATTCTTGGCTGGATTCGCAGCGGCGAATTGAGAGCTATTAACGGTGCTCGAAAGGCCAACGGCACCAAGCCGAGATTCTTAGTTGACGTGGCGGACCTGGAAGCATTCGAGCGGTCCCGCCAAGTCTCTCCCCCACCCGCCCCGGCACCACGTGCCAGACGGTCGAAGCCGTCCGACGTTATCCAATACTACTAAATGCAAACACCCCGCCGGACCAAGGCGAGGTGTGTGCTTGTACGACGGGCGAAGGAGGCCCGACCCATGAGCGATTATATCAGCGATGAGGAAATCAGACAGGCCGTTGCCGCACTTGAATACATTCGGCAGTACGGCAGCGAGTATCGGCTCGAACAGTTCTTGCAGGTTGCCAAAAACGAACGACATCAGCAAAAGCAAATCGACGGTTGGCAGCGTCAAATTAGAGCCGGATTTGTGGCGAGCGACCTGGCCACAATGACCAAGCTTCCGATGGCTCGCTGCGAATCGGCGGCCAACGAGGTCATTGTCGGCAGCTATGCCCGCTGTGTTATCGACGAGATTCGGCGTTACGCCCGGGAACTGTGGGGTGAGCAAAACAAGAAACCCGTCCGACGCCGTAGAGTTAGAGGGGCCGCATGAACACTTTAGGGAACGGAGGCCCGAGCAACGGCAGTATGGCCGCCGATGACCGAGAGGAAATCGAAATCACCACCGAAGAACACGACGTCAACGCAGCGGTGACCAAGCAGCTAGCCAAACTGCCCGACATATTCCAGCGGGCTGGCCAGCTCGTGCAAATCATCCGAGAGCCGGAATTGACTCAGCACAAAATCAGACGAGCCGACGGCACGCCTCGCATTGTGCCGATGGGTTTGCCCGTGGTGCGACAAGCCATTGTGCGATGCACCCGGCTGATTAAAGTTCGCACCAATGCCGACGGCGACGAAGTTATCTCGGATGCGCATCCGACCGACTGGATGGTCAAGTATCAAGGCACGTGTGGACAATGGCCGGGCATTCGACCACTGGCCGGAGTGGTGACCGGGCCGGTGCTGCGGGGCGACGGCTCGATTCTCTCGAAACCCGGTTACGACACGGCGACCCGGTTATTCTATGCACCCGATGGACCATGCCCGACGATCCCCGAGCGACCGACAAAGGACGCCATTAAGGCGGCCGTCGATAAGTTGCTGGACCTAGTGACCGACTTTCCGTTTGCGGCTCCCGAGCATCAGGCTGCGTGGCTCGCCTACGTACTGACGCCGGCGGCTCGATACGCTTTCGAGGGGCCGTCGCCATTGCCAATCGTCGACGCCAACATTCGAGGCAGCGGCAAGAGCTTATCGCTAGACCTAGGCGGCTGGATTCATACCGGGCGCGAGTTGCCACGGATGACGAATCCAAAGGATGACACCGAAGCCCGCAAGTTGATTACGAGCATCGTGCTGGCCGGCGACCCGATAGCCATGTTCGATAACATCGACGGCTATTTCGGTTGTGCAACCATCGACGCCGCACTAACCGGAACGGTTTGGCGGGACCGAATTCTAGGTCGGAGTGAGATGGTCGAGGGACCGCTCATCACGTTGTTCTGTGGCAGCGGAAACAACATTGCTCTCCGTGCCGACACTTCCCGCCGAGTGCTACCAATTCGGCTCAACAGTCCAGAGGAAAGACCCGAAGACCGAGAGGGCTTCAAGTATCCGAATCTACGCAGTCACGTGCTGGCTAATCGTGTGGAGTATCAAGCGGCGGTGCTGACGATCCTTCGTGGCTACTTCGTGGCAGGCAAGCCCGATATGGGTTTGAAGCCGTGGGGGAGCTTCGAGGGCTGGAGCGGACTTGTCCGCAATGCGGTTGTGTGGTGCGGACAACCCGACCCAGGACTAACTCGAATCGAGTTCGCCGAACG
>JAYTAU010000561.1:0-3189 GCA_043737375.1 Planctomycetia bacterium | reverse complement strand
TTTCAAATTCTTTTCGCCGTCGGTCGCCAACACATCGTCAAAAATACCCAGCTCGACGGCGACTTGATCGGCCCAACGTCGATCACTCGCGGTGGCGAGCACAATCCGCCGACCGGCCCAATGTTGTTCCGTTAAGTAGTTCAGAATCTCTTGTCGGAATGGGAGCAAGGCGGGATTAGGCTGAACGCGCGCCGACAGTGCCTGTTTGAGTTTTTCCCGTCCTTGCCAAAGTAAAGCAGGCAATTGGAGCAGAAACATCGGACACTGTTTGACACTCAACAGCAACGATTCATGCAGCAGGTCGGTGTTAATCAGCGTTCCGTCCAGATCGACAAACAGCACACTCGAAAGATCATCGAGCGGCGCGCCCGACGTGGCGGCGCTAGTGGTTCCCGAACTAGGCTGGTGCATGCGAATTGCCGGAACGAAGAGATCTCGATCGAATGAAGGCTCGTATTAGCGCTCGAAGTGGGCTATAGACCAAGCATCGCCACCAGTTTGCCCCATGTCAAATCAACGCGCGACAAAGCAAATCCATAGAACCGTTGCAATTGCTACAAACCACACTGTGGGCCGAGTGCTACGCGGAACAAGGATCTTTTCTAAATCCTACCAGCCCACGCCTTCACTATAATCGTTGAGTACAAAACGCCGCCGAACTTGCGCCGTTGATTGCTGATTCTTGAACTGCTCGGGATCACCATTGCTTTCCAAAAACACCACTGCTGAGCCGCGCATTTCCTTGTCGTCGCCGAATATCGACCGGCGACGATCGTGGTTATGGTTCGGCTTGGCGATCGTCATCTGGTATTGCTTCTGGTTGGCGACAGTCAATTGGGCATCAGGAAGTCGCGAATTCAGTAGCGATGCGCCAACGTACCATGCCTATATTCGCGACCCGCTGATGCTGCTCACGGATCGTCACCGAAGTCTGTTCGGAGCCTCGGTTGCGGCCCCGTTGCTACCGTTGGAACTTGCCGGCACGCATTCCGTTATTTCGCGATGGTCGAACGAGTTTCTGGCGCTGCGAATGACCTTTGCATTACATGCAATGGCCGGTTTGCTGATCGGGTTCGCCGTCGCTTTCAAGACCGTTCGCCTCCCTTACGGGCAACGCGAATGGTTGCTAGCTGGGTTGCTGGCAATTATTCCAGTGGGTTGGGTTGGCAGCGCCATCATGGCCCAGGACGATTCTATCGCGGCATTCTGGTCGGGCATTTGTTTGCTAGCGGTTATTTATTTGGGAGCGATTCCCGCGGTGATTGCCGCCGGCCTGGGAATACTGTTCGGCAAAACATTCTTGGCCATCGCAATGTTGGGCATTTGGATCGGCAGCCCTGGCCGACGTTGGCAAGTGGCGGCCTGGAGTGGCTCGTTAATACTGGCGTTTTTCGCGTTCCTCTTGTGGCGCGATGGTGAATTACTCTACCGAGCTTACAGCGTCGACCCGATCATGGGAGCAACTCCCTACGGCATCGCCACTTTGCTGGGTTGGCCGCCCAGTATTCGCGACATCAAGGTTGAATCGGCAATGCTAATTTTGACCTCAATGACGGCGTTCGGCTATTTCGCCGTCAGGCAGCGACTTTCCACCGTCGCGGCAACCTGCGGGTTGTTCAGTTTATTTTTGACGTTCTACTTCGGCACCGTACCCGAGTACGAAATGTGGTACTTGCCGTTGATAATCGTCACGCTCTGGGTGTCGATCGTGCAACGACGCTGGGGCCTGTTTGCCGCGGGTTGGCTGCACAGTTTTTTTGGATATGGCTACAAAGTCGCCTATGGATTCAACGATCGGTTTGCTGCCTCGGGCAAACCGGCGCTCAAAGAATGGTATTATCTACACATTGGTCTCGATGTTCAGTGGCTGCAAATTCTGTTGGGCGTGGCCACGATCGCGTGTAGTCTGACATTTGCGATTTTATTGCTACGAAAATCGCCTAGCGACGGCTCGATCGATCGCCTGCGATTGCCGTGAAACTTTTTGGCGCGGACCACATTCTCAGTTCACTTTGCCAATCGATTTCGAACCGGACTAATCCTGTTCGTCGCGCACGCCCAGAATTTGTTGCAATTTGGCCAGTGAGCGGGTGAGCATGACCCGAACCGACCCGTCGGACTTTCCTAAACGTTCGGCAATTTCTTTCGAAGGCAGCCCATCGACATAACGCAGCTTCAATGCCTCGCGCTGATCTTCCGGCAGGCTGTCCATGGCCGTAAGTAACCGCATCTGCTTTTGATCGCGCGAGAATGCCTGGCTAGCCGTAGTCATGCTGGCCACCAGCAGATCGATCAGCCCGCCTCGATCGCTATCGGTCGGAGCATGAATGGCGACTTCGCGACCGGCATCGCGTTTTTGGCTGGCGACATATTTGCGATGGGCGTCGATGATTCGGCGTTCGGCGATCTGACAAAGCCAGCCAAACACTTCACGCTGCGCTAGATCGCTGCCCGGCAGACTGCGGATCGCTTCGGCGCTGGTCTCTTGCAATAGATCGTCGGGTTCGACTTTTCGACGCAATGTCGTGCCCAGCCGTCGTTCGATAAAGGCCAACAACTGCGGTCGCCGCGCGGTCAGAAATTCGGCCAGCGCCTGTTCGTCGTGACCGCGAACTTTGGCAATCAATTGATCGAGCTGGTCCACATCGTTCGTCATGGCGTCATCACTCATGGCATTCAATTCCCGGCGTTTGGCGTTACCCCGAAGTTGCAGTATCGTACCGCGCATCAAAACGCAACAACAGCAGTCGCAACTCTTTCCGGCGTCTCCTCCGGATCAAGTTGCGACCGCTGCCGCTAATCAAGGTTTTCGAAGGGATATGAAGTCTTGCGACCGACACCCCTGAAACCACCGACTAGTAAACCACGGGCCCGACGTGGACCTTCTTCATCGATTTATAAAACACAGGGTAGTTGTTGCTATAGGGATAGCAATTGTAAGGATAGCAGTTGTAAGGGTAACAGTTGTACGAGTAGCACGAGGTCGGAAAGCAGCCGCCCCAGTTACCACCAAAGCCGCCCCAATTGCCGCTGTAGCACCCGCCCCAGTTACCGCCAAAAGTACCGCAATACTTCGACTTCGAACCAAAGTTTCCGCTATGGAACGATGCCGATTTCGACCCATGAAACCCGCCGAACGAAGAGCTGCTACCCATGCTCCCCTTGTTTCCGCCCCCTTTGTTTCCGCCG
>JAYTAU010000560.1:0-1137 GCA_043737375.1 Planctomycetia bacterium | reverse complement strand
ACAAAGATTGGCCGCAAATGAACGCAAATAAACGCAAATCAGCTTTGCTCATTCGCGTTTATTTGCGTTCATTCGCGGCTAGTCTATTTGACGGCCTTGGTGCTCGACTTCTCCAAGTCGCTCTCAGCCTTACTGCTCTTGCTCTTCGGCGCAGCAGCCGGCATCTCTTTCAAGGCCGTGCCTAGCCCTGGCACATCCCCCGCGCCGGCGGGTACGCTGACCGACGACTTCTCGAACGCAGAACCGATCGCTTCGTAACGACCGCCCAAATGCACGGCCAGAAACGCCTCGGTCACGGCATTGAACGCCAAGCTATTCTCGGGACGCGCAAAGCCGTGTCCCTCGTCTGGAAACAGCACGTAGGTGACCGGAATCTTCTTTTCTTCCATCGCTTTGACGATCTGATCGGCTTCGCTCTGTTTCACGCGAGGGTCGTTGGCCCCTTGCGCAATCAGCAGCGGCTTCTTGATTTTGTCGACAAACATCAACGGAGATTTCGATTCCAAAAACTTTTTGCCATCATCGGTCTGATGATCGCCGACGCGATCCTTGAACATCTGCAGCGCCGGGGCCCAATACGGCGGAATGGTATTCAGCAGCGTCACCAAGCTCGACGGCCCGACAATGTCGACTCCGCAGGCGAACTTATCGGGCGTGAACGTCAGCCCGACCAACGTCGCATAACCGCCGTAGCTGCCTCCCATGACCGCGACCTTGTTCGGATCGGCGATCTTTTCCTTGACGGCCCAATCGACGCTGTCGAGTAAGTCGTCGTGCATCTTGCCGGCCCACTCTTTGTTGCCGGCGTTGATGAACTTCTTGCCGAAGCCCGACGAGCCGCGAAAGTTCACGCTCAACACCGCATAACCGCGATTGGCATACAGTTGATGTTCGGGGTCGAAGCCCCACGAGTCGCGCGCCCAGGGGCCGCCATGTACGTTGAGAATCATCGGCACCGGCTTGCTCGGACGACCGTCGCCGTCGCTATCGGTTCCCGGCGGCAACGTCAGGTAGCTGACCAAGTTCATGCCGTCGCGCGACTTGATGACCAGCGAGTGCATCTTTTGCAGCGGCAAACCTTCCAGCGACTTGCGATTGGTGAACAAGAACGTCGGCTTCTTGGCCGCGCGGTCGTAG
>JAYTAU010000559.1:0-7879 GCA_043737375.1 Planctomycetia bacterium | reverse complement strand
GCCAGCGCGCTGCTCAATTGGCCAACGACGCCGATCTGCGGATTATGCCACCTAAACCAGCAAAGATCCAACTGGTGCCGACAAGTCGTTCCGCGACTTTGAGCGTCGGCGCAAATGGCGACAACCGACTGCCGATCCCCGGTGCAATTATTTCCCGCAAATATAAAGGCCAACAGCTACAAGTTCTGGTGCTGGCCAACGGCTTTGAGTTCGAAGGCACGGTCTACAAGTCCTTGAGCGCCGTGGCCAAGGCAATCACCGGTTCACATTTGAACGGTTACTTGTTCTTCAAACTGCGGAAGGAGGTAGCCTGATGAAACCCAAGGCACGCGACCTCCACAACAACCCGACAACCAAGAATGCGGTGCTTTACACCCGCGTCTCGACCGATGAGCGACTGGGTCAAGACTTCAACTCCCTCGACCACCAGCGCGAAGCGGGCGAACTATACGTCAAAAGCCAAGCCCACACCGGCTGGACATTACTATCCGACCGGTATGACGACGGCGGTTTCACCGGCGCCAACATCGATCGACCAGCGCTCAAACGACTGTTGAGCGAGATCGAGGCCAAACGAGTCCAGATCGTGGTGGTTTATAAAATCGATCGACTGAGTCGCTCGCTGTTGGACTTCGCCAAGCTGTTGGACTTCTTTGATCAGCACGGCGTGAGTTTCGTGTCAGTGACGCAGCAGTTCGACACGTCGACACCCATGGGACGGTTGATGCTGCACGTGCTGTTGAGTTTTGCCCAATTCGAGCGCGAAATTATCTCCGAGCGAACGCGCGACAAGATCGCTGCCACCCGCCGAAAAGGCAAATGGTCGGGCGGCATGCCGCTGTTGGGCTACGACGTTAGCGCCGAAGGCTCGAAGCTGATTGTTAACCGGGACGAGGCGACACGGGTCCAAGCAATTTTTAATTTGTATCTCGAGCACCGCTCGCTACTGGCGGTAGTTCAAGAACTCGACCGCCGCGGCTGGCTCAACAAACGTTGGACGACTCGCAAAGGACAGCAGCGTGGTGGTAAGCCGTTTACCAAGCCCAGTCTGCATCGACTGCTGACGAACGTCGCGTATGTCGGAAAGGTCAAACACAAGACCGAGGTCTATCCGGGCGAACACGACGCAATCATCGACCACGATGTCTGGCAACGGGTGCAAACGTTGCTTGGTCGCAACGGCCGCACCGGCGGCTCAGAGGTCCGCAACAAGTTTGGCGCGCTGCTCAAAGGCATCTTGCGCTGCAGTGCTTGTAACTGCGCGATGTCGCCATCGCACACCAAGAAGGGCAACAAACGTTATCGCTATTACCTTTGCAACCACGCGCAAAACAGCGGTTGGGACACGTGTCCATCCAAGTCGATTCCGACGGCAGAGATTGAGCGGTTTGTGATTGATCAGATTCGTAGGATCGGTCGCGACCCGGCGCTATTGCGCGAAACGTTAGCACAGGTCAACGCACAGCAGAGCGGGCAACTGGCAGCGCTCGAATCTGAGCAGCAGATCCTTACACGCGAGCTGGCCCAGTGGCACGCCCAAGTTCGACAGCTGGTTGGCCAACTTGTACCGGACGATACCGAGTCGTCCGTAACCGGACGATTGGCCGAACTGCAAGAGCGGATTCGACTGGCTGAGCGCCGATCTGCGGAGATCCATCAGCAGTCCGCCCAGCTCAGTCGAGGCCAGATCGACGAACATGACGTCGCTCGTGCCTTGGCGGCCTTTGATCCCGTCTGGGATTCACTGACGCTCAAAGAACAAACTCGCATCGTGCAATTGATTGTCGAGCGCGTCGATTACGACGGTGCCAGCGGCAGAGTGCTGATCACGTTTGCACAATCCGGCTTGCAATCACTCGCCCAAGAAAATCAACACGGAGAAGCCGCATGACTCGATCGATCACGCTGGAATGCAATATTCACTTTGGCCGCCGGGGCCGCGGTGCTCGCCGCGAGGTCCGCCAGGGCAATGCGCCGATCACGAACCAGCCCTTAGGCCGTGTCCCGCGCGTCTCACGCCTGATGGCGCTAGCAATTAAGTACGACGACTTGGTTCGCACAGGTGCGGTTGCCGACTACGCCGAACTGGCTCGCCTAGGCCAGGTCACTCGTGCGCGAATAACGCAGATTATGAATTTGCGACTGCTGGCACCGGATATCCAAGAGCAACTGTTGTTCTTGCCACGGGTCGATCGCGGCGACGACCCGCTCGTGCTGCGGCACCTGCAATCGATCAGTGCAGTCGCGGATTGGGGTAAGCAACGGCGCATGTGGGCGCAGCGACAACAACCCGCGACGTGAGCAATTCGATTGCATTGTTTAGTCCATTTTTGATTGCCGTTTCAGTCGTCGTTGAGGTGCATGGATGTCCGCTCTACCGGCAGCAACTGAATATACGGCCCGCGGCTGGTCCGTGATCCCAGTTCCGCACCAAAGCAAGGCTCCTGTTGTTGCCGGTTGGCAACGACTGCGTCTTAAGGCAGAGACCCTGGCCGAATACTTCAATGGCCATCTGCAGAACATCGGTGTGCTGCTTGGTGAACCGTCCGGTTGGCTAATCGATATTGACCTCGACCACAAATTGGCCGTCAAGTTGGCGCCAGAGTTCTTGCCAGCAACTTCGGCCATTTTCGGGCGTGTCGGCAAACCGCGTTCGCATTTTATTTATCGCGTCACAGCTCCGATCGCCACCAAGAAGTTCAATAGCAAATCGGCCGGGATGATCGTGGAACTGCGGTCGACACGTCTACAGACCATTTTTCCGCCGAGTACGCACGTAACAGGCGAACCGATTCGGTGGGAAAATGAAATTACTGAACCCGCCGAAGTTGATCCTGAATATCTGTTGGATTGTGTGCAGCGGTTGGCCAATGCAGTCAAAGTCAAACTCGGCGAACGACAACCGCCGCCTGCCAAGAAATCAAAACGGCGCAGTCGAACTCCGCCGCCAGGGGATGCTACGACAGCCGACATCGCTCCCAATGATGGTGCGGCTCGCTGTTTGGCAGCGATGCTTCGCATTTTACGCACGGATCAAAACGATGGGTCACATCGGGCATTCATTGCGGCCTGCCGTGCCGTCGAACACGACCTAGACGATGCCACAGCACTGGCCACGTTTCACGAATACGCTCGGCAGCGTCCGTTTCCGAAAGTCTGGAGCGACGCCGAGATTCTCCAGCGATTGCGCCAAGCCGAGCATCACTGCCGGCGCGGACAGGCCTTTGACGTCGAGGGCGAAGGCCATATCGCACTTGGTGGCCGGGATGCTGAGACCGGCCGCCTCGTGCTCTCCCCCAAGCGCACCCTCCCCACTGCCGAAGCGTTTGTCCGTGACTTTTTCCTCCATCCCGATGGAAGGTCACTGCACTGCTTTGCCGACATGCTAGTGGGTTGGCAACACAATTGTTATTCCGAAATCGAAGATAACGCCGTCCGCAACCGGCTGCAGCGGTGGCTGCACGAAGCGTTTCGATACGTCTACGACCGCGAAATCAAGGACGTGAAACTTGCTGACTTCGAATCCAATCCGGCCACCGTCAAATCCGCATTGGATTCGATACGACACTACACCCACCTACCGGCGACCGTCGCGTCGCCATCTTGGCTTGGTCCGGTGCCCGCTGGACTGCTGCCGCATGACATGCTTACTTGCCGAAGCACGTTGTTGCATCTGCCGACCATGCAACACTACCCACCCACGCCGCAGTTCTTCACGACCAGCGCACTGAGTTTCGATCCCGATCCAGCGGCACCAGAACCAATCTCGTGGCATCGGTTCCTACACCAGTTGTTTGATGGCGACCTCGAAGCGCTCGAACTATTGCAGGAATGGTTCGGTTATTCGCTCACCGGCGATACCTCGCAGCAGAAAATGCTGCTGATGGTCGGACCGAAACGCAGTGGCAAGGGCACGGTTGCACGAGTCCTAACCCGACTGGTTGGTGCTGGTAATGTTGCCGGACCGACAACGTCCGGCCTCGCGGGTCCATTTGGGTTACAGCCGCTGATTGGAAAGTCGTTGGCCATCGTCAGTGACGCCCGTTTTCATGGAGAGAACATTGCCACGGTCGTCGAGCGATTACTTTGCATCAGTGGCGAAGACATGCTCACCATCGAACGGAAACATCTCACCAGCGTGACGATGAAGCTGCCGACTCGATTCATGTTCTTAACGAATGAACTCCCACGGCTCAGTGATGCCAGTGGCGCCTTGGCCGGACGCTTTGTGATTCTGCGGCTGACCAACAGCTTCTACGGAAAAGAAGATCATGGTCTGACCGATCGGTTACTGGGCGAACTACCGGGCATTTTGAACTGGGCGATCGAAGGCTGGCAGCGACTGCGAGCACGGGGCCATTTTGTGATGCCGGCTAGCGTACAGGAGGCGGTTCACGAGATCGAAGATCTGTCGTCGCCCGTGGCGGCGTTTGTACGCGAGTCCTGCTTGATCGGCCCTGGTTACCGAGTCAGTCTCGACCTGCTCTATGACGCTTGGAAACGATGGTGCGGCAGTGAGGGACGACAGTTGATCATTACCAAACAGACTTTTGGACGAGATTTGACCGCTGCGGTGGCTGGGACCACGCGTCATCGCGGCACCAACCAGGAATCGTTTTACAACGGCCTTGCTTTGAAAACGGGCTTTTGACAACACGATAGGAAATTATGGCAACCCAGGTAACTGGTTCCGACGGATTACTGTAGCGCACTGTCGCGACAGTCAGCATTGTATATCGCGGGCGCGGGCGCACGCACGCAGGAAGAAACATATTTGCAGTGGGGACTGTCGCTACAGTGCGCGACAGTAGCCCCTTCACAAGCTGGTTACTGGTTAGGGCACAATTGGGCACGGAGGAGCTTAAGATGACTGAAGAACCAATGCGACACCTTGAGCAGCACGGTCGGCCGCGAGCCGTCGGTGACATTTCCAGCCAGTCCGCCGACTGGTATCATGAAGGCGACTCCCGCACCGTGGAGTTCAATGATGTCGAGATGACGGTGCGCTACGTGGGCCGCAAGGGCCGTCGTGGACGGATCGTAATCACGGCGCCGCCGGGGGCAAACTTTAGATCACTGGACCGGGAAGCCCATAGTGCATAAAAAAACCCCGCCGCTCCCGGGGCAGGGGAAGTGGCAGGGCTGTGTACTCTTGCGAGCACGACCTTATTTTAGCCTGCCGCCAGATAGATGCAAGACGGCGTTCGGCCAGAATCTTTGATTGGCCGTTTTTCAGCAACCTCAGGCCTATCGATCAGAGTCTTTGTCCGGCCGGAAGGCTTTGAATGTCCCTTGCTCGATTCCGTTGTACTTCGGAACCCCAAACAACAAGTTGTCGTTCGTGAGTTCTAAGACCTTAAGTTCCAACGGCTTGCCCAAGTAAATGTACTCTTCGCGAGTGGGGTCGCGCTTCGTGAAGTCCGATGTTTTGGTCAGCAGGACCAACGTCGGCGGCAGGTTGTCCCAGCGCAACGACCAAGTGCCGGTAATCGTGTTTCCGCCAGGAGTAAATGCCGTGAGTTGAAAGGTGCCATCCGCTTTGAAGTGGTAATTTCCGCCACAGGAGGGACCCGTCCATTCGCCCAGCAGCTTTTGCTCTAAGGCATCGAGCGCATTTTGAGAAGTTTTGCTGGCTCGCTGTTTGGGAACTTCAGCTGCGTTGACAACGCCGACGTACAGCATTGCAACAGCCAGCCAAATTGAGAGTATGGTTTTCATGAGCAGATCCCCTGGAGAACGTACAGCTCGACCAATCGTTATTCGCCGCAGTCCATTAGACGAGCGCCGTCGATCAAACGTTCCCTCACCCCGTTGCCAACGTTGCAGAAGCGCGTTTTATGACGTGCAGCACCGTATTCACCATGGAGGAACTTGCTAGAATAAAATTACCCTAGTGGCAGGTCGCGTTCTCTGGTGCGCCTGCCCGCCGCCCTGGTCGATCCGGGGCCGCACTCCGCAACTCGGAGTTACCAGCACGTTTACACACGTGTAGGTGCTCCATCATGAAGATCGAGTTGCGCAAAGTCTCCGACGTCAAACCCTACCCAGGCAACCCGCGCGTCAACGACAACGCCGTCGAGGCCATCGCCAAGTCGCTGCGTGAGTTCGGCTTCCGCCAGCCGATCGTTGTCGATGCCGAGGGCGTGATCATCGTCGGTCACACCCGCTGGAAAGCCGCGCAGCAACTAGGTCTTGAAAAGATACCGGTCCATGTGGCCAAGGACCTATTACCCGCGCAGATCAAAGCCTATCGGATCGCGGATAACCAAACAGCCACGATCGCCGCATGGGACTTTGAACTGCTGCCGTTGGAACTCTCGGCGCTCTCGGGCATGGACTTCGATCTGTCGCTATTGGGCTTCTCGCCCGAAGAACTGGACGAAATCATGGCGCCGCCGGCCAACGAAGGCTTGACCGACCCTGACGAGATACCCGAGCCGCCCGATGAGGCGACGACGCAACCTGGCGACTTGTGGATTCTGGGCAACCATCGTCTGCTCTGCGGTGACAGCAGCAGTCCCGAAGACGTCGATCGATTGCTCGACGGCGCGGTGATCCATCTGGTCAACACCGACCCGCCGTACAACGTCAAGGTCGAACCGCGTTCAAACAACGCCATCGCCGCCGGCAACAGTTCATTTCAAAACACGCATCATCAATCGCTCGACCTGGCGCGGCATCCGGGTAAATCAAAACCAACCCAGAAGAAACTGCGCGCTAAAGACCGACCGCTGATGAACGACTTCGTTACCGACGAAGCGTTCGATGAAATGCTCGATGCCTGGTTTGGCAACGCAGCGCGGGTACTGGCACCCGGTCGCGGGTTCTACATCTGGGGCGGCTATGCGAACTGCGGCAACTACCCACCGTTTCTAAAGAAGCATGGTTTGTACTTCTCGCAGGCAATTATCTGGGATAAGCAGCATCCGGTCTTGACGCGTAAAGACTTCATGGGCGCGCATGAGTGGTGCTTTTACGGATGGCGCGAAGGCGCAGCGCACCAATACCTGGGCCCCAATAACGCCACGGACCTCTGGCATGTGAAGAAGATCAATCCGCAGAGCATGGTGCATCTGACGGAGAAGCCGACGGAGTTGGCTGCAAGAGCCATGCATTACTCGTCCCGCGCCGGTGAGCATGTGCTGGATCTGTTTGGCGGATCGGGCAGTACCCTGATTGCCGCCGAACAAACTGGTCGACGGTCCTATCTTATGGAACTAGACCCATTGTACTGTGACGTAATTGTGGAACGGTTCGAGAAGTTCACCGGCCAGAAGGCGGAACGGATCACCGCCCACGAGAAAACCCCAGCCGAGGCCGGGGCATGAGGAATATCACTACGCAATCACCGCTGCGAGAAGTACGCGTCCAATTGCCGATAGGCGTCGGCGACATCGATCGTGTACTCGTTGGTCCAAATTTGAATCTGCCGCGTGGCGGCGCGCAACCCGGTCAGCGTAGCCGCGTCGTAGCCGTTTCCGTCCTCGTCCATCACGCACATCATGCCGTCGATGATTTCGATCGTATGCATCGTTCGTTCTCCAATAATTGTTGGCATCGCGGCCCATCGAACGTCGGCGGCAACCGCGTGACACCACATAAGCCAGCCCGCGCCGAAAACATCAAGCGGAGCGCGGAAAGAATTAACAACACGATTGATGACCAGGGCACGAGCCATTCGTTGGACTATCTCGTCGCGGCCGCGTTCGCCCGACCATCCTCGCACCCGATCGCCACCCGTGCGTTCTGTGGCGGTCCCGCGCCCCGGTTGGCCAGTCACGCCACCAACGAGAAAACGCCCCAACGTTCGGCACGTGGGGCGTTGAGGGCGGGCGTTGAGCTAGGCTTTAGTGTTGGCTTTAAACAGACCTCGGTCGGC